>CAZHLO010000010.1:0-13151 GCA_964533385.1 uncultured Dehalococcoidales bacterium
GAGATTGCTACCAGCAAGACAGTTATTGAGGTATACTTAGGAGAGTAGGCTTATGCTGGAAGTTCGCAACATAAATACTTTTTATGGCAAGGCTCAGGCCTTATGGGATGTTTCTTTAAGAATCGACGAGCAGGAAATAGTTGCTTTGATTGGTGCCAACGGCGCTGGTAAAACGACACTGCTCAATACAATATCTGGTTTGCTACGTCCCGCTTCAGGCAGTGTGGAGTTTCTTGGCCAGAGAATAGATGGGCTGGCACCTCACAACATTGTGGGACTGGGTCTTTCTCATGTACCCGAGGGTAGAAGACTTTTTACCGACATGACAGTGCGTGAAAACTTAGAGATGGGTGCGTATACCCCTCAAGCTTGGAAACAGAGGGGAAAAACATGTGAGCAGGTTTATAAAATTTTCCCGATGTTAAAAGAGAGGGAGGGGCAATTAGCTAGGACACTAAGCGGTGGCGAACAGCAAATGCTAGCTATGGGTCGGGGTTTAATGTCGAAGCCAAGACTGTGCATGTTTGATGAGCCGTCGTTTGGTCTGGCACCGACATTAGTATTAGAAGTTTTCCAGGTTATACAGGCCCTACGCGAGCAGGGAGTTACCGTCTTACTGATTGAGCAAAATGTTAGAAATACCTTGGAGATATCTGACCGGGCGTACGTGCTGGAAAACGGGCGGATTGCTCTAGAGGGGAAAAGTAAAGAGCTTCTAAAAGAGGAACTAATAAGGAAAGCCTATTTGGGGCTGTAGCCCGCTGATATGCCGCAGTAAAGCTAGTGGTGAGGTTTTTGTTTCCTAGGCATTGGATGAAAAGGTAGCCAAACCTGTAACATCACGGTTTTACATTAACGTAGATGAGCTGTACCGATTGGGAGGTTGCTAAGAGGTATTGACAATCATCCCCGAACGCTACAAAATGTGTAGCATCTAGATATATCATAAGTGTGGGCTAAAGAGCCCAATGTAGGTTAAGGAGGTAAAGGGAAATGGCTGAGGATCTAGTTAGCACATTAGCTGATTTGAAGGAAAAAGAGGTTCTTAAGATTGTTAAGGATAGGCTGAGTGCTGGTGAAGAGCCACTCAAAATCCTGAACGATGCCCGACGTGCCATGGAAATCGTGGGCAAGCGCTTTGCCAATAGTGAGTATTTCATCCCTGACCTGGTGTACTCCGGGGAAATACTGAAGGCAGTAAACGAGATGGTTAAGCCGAAGCTGGCCAAGGCAGCGGGGGTTAAGCGGCTGGGTAAGGTTGTTTTTGGCACTGTGGCCGGGGATATACATGACATCGGCAAGGATATCGTCGTCTTTATGCTTGATGTTAACGGCTTTGAGGTCTATGACCTGGGCGTGGATGTACCAGCCCAGAAGTTCGTCGACAAGATAAAAGAGAGTGGCGCTCCTATTGTTGGCTTGAGTGGGTTTCTGACGCTGGCTTTTGATTCCATGAAACAAACTATAGAAGCTATAAAAAGTGCTGGTCTGAGGGACAAGGTGAAGGTCATGATTGGCGGTGGTCAGATTACGGAAGAAGTAAGAAAATATACCGGCGCTGACGCCTTTGGTAAGGATGCTATGGCCGGGGTAACACTAGCCCAAAAATGGGTCGGCGCTAAGTAATAATCCTCAACAGAGAAGATGCTGGAGGTGATAAAAATGGAGAAGAAATGGGAAGAGATGTCACCAGAGGAAAAGCAGGAGGAGCTATTTCAAAAGTGGTTTTCGCCGAAAGACGCCGAGGGGAAAGACCTTAAATTCCAAAGCCCCGCCGCTGGGAAGGCTTATAAGGAAAGGATAACCAGGATAAAAAACGCCATTCAAATGAAGAAGTTGCCCGATAGGGTGCCGGTTTTTGTCTGTCCTAGCTTCTTCCCCGTTTATTATGCCGGAATAACCCCTAAAGAAGCGATGTATGACTACGACAAGTGCTGCATGGCATTTAAGAAATTCGTCCTGGACTTTGCGCCGGATGGGCAAATTGGAGCGGTTGCCCCTGGCTCGGGAAGATTTCTTGAAATCATTGACTACAAGTTATATTCCTGGCCCGGTCATGGGGTTGCCCCTGAGCAGTCGTACCAGTGCAACGAAGGCGAATACATGAAGGCGGATGAATATGATGCCCTGATTGATGACCCGTCTAATTTCTTCAGTAATACCTACCTGCCACGCGTATTCGGCGCCTTAGAGGGTTTTAAGATGCTCCCTACCCTCACCGGTATACTAGAAATATATGGGCTTCCCTTTAACTTCATACCCTTTGGTCTACCCCCTGTTCAAGACACCTATAAGGCTCTCTTTGAGGCTGGTGCTGAAGCCCTGAAATGGGCAGGGGCTATCGGTGCCTGTAATGCGGAGATAACCGCCGCCGGATTTCCGGGCATATGGGCTGGATTTACCAAGGCACCCTTTGATGTAATTGGTGACACCCTTAGAGGCACCAGAGGGATAATGGTGGATATGTACCGCCAGCCGGATAAGCTTATTGAAGCCATGGAAGCATTAACGCCAATCATGATTAAGATGGGGGTAGGGGCGGCAAAGATGGCCGGACAGCCTATAATATTCATACCTCTGCACAAAGGGGCTGACGGCTTCCTCTCCGATGAGCAGTTCAAGAAATTCTACTGGCCTACCTTAAGAAAGGTCATGATGGGCTTAATTGAGGAGGGGGCGGTACCAAATCCTGCGGCTGAGGGGCATTGGAATACGCGTCTGGAGGTTATGCAGGACTTACCTAAAGGTAAGACGATATGGATGATTGACCAGAGCGATATGGCTAAAGCCAAGAAAACGGTCGGTAAGATTGGCTGCATGTTCGGCAACGTGCCCTCCGACTTGTTGGTCGTCGGCACATCCCAGCAGGTGAAAGACTATGTCAAGAAACTCATTGATACTGCCAGTAAAGGCGGTGGTTTTATCGTGAGCAATGGGGCTTTCTTTGACCAAGCCAAGCCGGAAAATGTGAGGGCAATGGTTGATACCGCCAAGGAATACGGCGTATACAAATAAACTCTCGTCACAGGTAAGACCCTGAGGGAAAAGGATATGCCTGTAATCCGTGATATCCCCCTGAGCTTGAAGACTGGGGAAGTGTTGCGCCGGGAGGGATTCGGGGGGTATTCCAAAGTCAGGCCGGAAATAAGAAGTTTAATTCTTGAACTTCTCGCCAGTGTCAAGAAGGCGCATCTCCTGGAGCCGGCTATTGCCTATGAAATCTACTCTATAGCTGAGATGAGCCATGGCCGGGTGTCATTGGAGGGTAACCTAGTGGTGCAGTGCTCTTTATTACCCTCGCTCCTGCCCGAGGCTAAAGAGCTGGCTATCGCTGTCGGTACTATCGGCCCCAAGCTGGAGAAACAGGTAACCGACTACACTAACCAGGGCGAGCCCTTGCGGGGTATGCTTTTGGATGGTATTGGCAGCGCCGCTGTGGACTCACTGACTCAGGAAGTCTGTAAGTTTATTGGGGGTGAGGCTTCATCCCGTGGCTATCAGGCGAGCAGCCCTATCAGCCCGGGTATGCCTGGTTTCCCCATTACTGAGCAGTGGCGGTTGCTGGAAATGGTACCAGCAGGGGGAATTGGGGTGAGCCTTACTCCTCTGGCAATAATGAGCCCCCGTAAGTCAACTTCCATGGTCATCGGCATAGGGCCGAAAATGATAACCTGGACGCAGGCTGAATTGTGTGGCCGTTGTAGTTTAAGGAAAACTTGTCCCTACAAGGTTGCAACCTGAGGGGCGATGCGGTAGAGAGAAATGACCGACATCTGTGCTTTTACTTTATTTCCAGCCTTTTTGATGGGATTGACTCGATAATCTCGCAGAAGATATCTACCAGCTCAGGGTCAAATTGAGTTCCGGCACAGCGTTTTAACTCGTTAAGCGCCTCTTGCGATGATAGCTGTTCACGGTAAGAGCGGGGAGAAATCATTGCATCGTAAGCATCGGCTATAGCTAAGATGCGACCCTCTATGGGGATATTATCACTTTTTAGACCGGAAGGATAACCCTTACCATCATAGCGTTCGTGATGGTGCAAGATAGCTGGTAGGCAGTTAGCTAAATCAATGATGTGTCTCAGTATCTCTACACCAAGCTGGGGGTGGGCTTTAACCGGCTCCCATTCCTCATCAGTTAGAGGTCCCTCTTTGCTGAGAATAGAATCAGGGATACCGACTTTGCCTATATCATGTAGCAGGCTGGCAGCGCGAATGGTAGCTATTTTGTCCTCAGGCAGGCCGAGCGCCTCAGCCATGGCTACTGAATATTCGCTGACTTTTCTAGAATGACCGTAGGTGTAGTGGTCCTTAGCGTCAACGGTAGCGGCTAGAGCGTAGATAATACTTAGGGCTCTTGTCCCCGACTCTAGTTCTGTGGTTATATCGGGCATTTCAGGTTTGGCTAGATCTGAGGATAAGCATGTTCTATTTCTGCCGGCTTGTTTTGCCCGATACAGGGCGGCATCGGCACGGGCGATGATTTCCTCTTTCATCACGCCATCAGTTGGCCAGCTGGCGATGCCGAGGCTGATAGTTATCGGCATTGCCCTGGAGCTTGTTTTTGACTCTATGGTTTTACGAATGCGCTCGGCTACTCTGGCGGCGGCATCAATCCGCGTCTCAGGCAGGATAATGGCAAATTCCTCACCCCCGTAACGAAAGGCTAGGTCTATGCTTCGAATTGAGCTTTCAATGTACCTCCCAATTCTTCGCAGAACGTCATCCCCGGCTAAATGTCCGTAAATATCGTTGTAAGACTTAAACAGGTCTATGTCTAGCATTATCAGGGAGAACATGCTGCCGAAGCGGGAACCGCGGGCAATCTCCTGCTCCAGGCGTTCGTGGAAATGGCGGTGATTATATAAGCCGGTCAGCCCATCAGTATTTGCCCTTATTGTCGCCTGGGCATAAAGGTGGGCATTTTCAATTAGAATGCTGGCTTGACTTGCCATACCTACTATTAGTTCTAGATCTTCGTGAGAGTAAATGTTGCCCCGCTGTTTTTTACCTAGGGCGAGAATGCCAATTAGCCTGCCCCCGCTCTTAATGGGGCACAGGATTTCTAAGTCGGAGGCAGTCAAGCCCTCCTTTTCTGTCTGCCATAGTCCCTTAAGTTCTGGGATGCTCTCAGTTTGCTTTAGGTCAAGGGGTCTACCTTCTTTCTCCAGCCAAGCTACTATTGGGTTATCAACATTAAGGCTGAATTCAGCATTTGACTCTCCTTCCGCTTCAGGGTAGGTAAATTGGGTAGTGACATCACCGGTATTAATATCCTCAAATAGCAATTTTGCGTGGGTAATATCTAGAGCTTTGGTTACCGCGGGTAACATTTCGCTTGCTAGTTCATTCAAGTTGATGATATTGCCCATTTTACTGCTGAAGGTGAGTAGCGTCTGACGGTACTCATAGGTTTCCCGATAGAAGAAACGGTCTACTAGTTCTTGAATGAGATGCCTTAACGGGCGAAACAGAAGTACCAGCGCCAGGGCTAAAATAGAGGCGAGTGTTAAAACGATGTAAGTTGGCTGGTCAGCGAGGAGCCTTTTCCCGAGTAATATGGCACCGATATAAATGCCAACGAGACAAATTGTTACCATGAGGTATGTCAGTCCCCTCCGCGCCACAAGCCTGATGTTGAGGAGGTGGTATCTCTGGATGGCATAGACAATTATTAGGGCATTAGCCAGATTACCGAGGTGGTCTAAGGAAAGCCCAGCTATAGCTGGCGTTAAGTTACAGAAATAGCTTACGGCTATTGCTATACCTGAGCCGACTATTAAATACATTGTTCGGTTGCGATCGGTGGGGTCTGTGGAGTTGCGGTATCTATTAATGAGCATCAGTATGGCGATAATTAAAAAGATAGAACTAATACCACCTATGATGTAGAGGGAGAATCCAAGGTCATGATGTAGAACCCCATCAACAACATGGGAGTATTTAACTATGTAGCCGTTGAGGGAAAGTGCCAGGAGAACCAGCACACACGCATAGCCTAGATATAAGCCTATTCCCCCCGGTTTGTTATTGTAAGCCCTGACGAAATGGTAGTAACTGACTACTGCCCATAGAAGTGCCGCCACGAGTAGCTCATTCAATAGGAGTGCCTGCTGTGGATAAGCATTGAGGTGCAGCATGAAAGAGGTAAAACTCCATATAGCGGAGGCAGAGAGAAATAGAGCAAATATTTTATTTACCCGTCTTCTGGCTTGTTGTAAGACTAGCACGAATAAGACGGCAAATACTAAGGAACTGATGAGCGGTATTATAGTCCATGTATTCATTACGAGATTTTTCTCCGATACTCGGTGTGACTAATGAAATGATTATTATGTATTGTTAATAGCATTATGTATTATAGCTTCAGAGTTGTCAACTAAGAATATTTAGATAGGGGTGTTTATCGGGGAGGGGTAGAGGGGGCTGTTATTCTGAGTAGTGGCGAAAGATTAGCACCGAGTTATGTCCACCGAAGCCGAAAGAATTTGACATGGCGGTCTTTACCTTAACCGGACGTGCCACATTAGGCACATAATCCAGGTCACACTCGGGGTCGGGGTGAGTGAGGTTTATAGTTGGGGGCACGATGCCATGATTTATGGCCAGGATGCATATTGCCGCCTCAATACTGCCGGCTGCCCCTATAAGATGCCCAATCATGGATTTGGTGGCTGAGATGGGAATGCGGTAGGCATCACCTCCGTTAAATACGCTTTTAATAGCCCGGGTTTCAGTTCGGTCATTAAGCAGTGTAGCTGTGCCATGAGCGTTGATATAGTCAATATCGCTGGGGCTGAAGTTAGCCCTTTTCAGGGCTAACCTTAAGGCTCTGGCGGCACCTTCACCGTCAGGTGAAGGCTGGGTGAGGTGAAAAGCGTCGCTGGTGGCGCTGTAGCCCACGATTTCAGCTAGGATAGGAGCTCCGCGCTCAGCGGCGTAGCTGGCATCTTCAATGACCATAATGGCAGCGCCTTCGCCCAGGACAAAGCCGTCACGCTTGGCGTCAAACGGTCGGCATGCCGCTTGCACTCCATTATTATTGGTTGATAGGGCATGGAGGGAGTTGAAGGCAGCGACGATAAGAGGGACGACGGGTGCTTCAGCGCCGCCAGCTATCATCACCTTGGCATCGCCGGCTTTAATCGCCTCATATGCCTGTCCGATGGCATCGCTGCCGCTGGAGCAGGCTGAAGATGGCGAGTAGCTCATCCCCTTGGCGCCTAATATTAAGGAGACCTGCACCGAGGGAGCATCGCCGGTCATAGTTGGTGCCAGAATAGGGCTTATCCGTCTTGGGCCGGCTTCATTTAATATCTTAAGCTGTTCAGAGATTGAAAGCATTCCGCCAACGCTGCTGCCAATGATAACGCCGGTCTCCTCGGTGTTGTTACTGTTTATCTTCAGGCCGGCTGATTCTACTGCTTGGAGACTGGCAGCTACGGCAAACTGGGTGAACCTGTCCATGCGGTGTGCTTCTTTCCGGCTGACATACATCATAGGGTCAAACCCCTTGGCTTCGGCGGCAACTTTGGTCTCGAGGGGCGCAGGGTCAAAGCTGATGATATAGTCAACCCCCGATTTCCCGGCAATGAGGGCTTCCCATGTGCTGGAAACGGTGAGCCCAACCGGGCTGATAATCCCCATGCCGGTAACGACTACTCGCCGGGCATTGTGTTTTGTTTTTTCTGTCGTCATTTTGATTTACTATAAATTTTTTCTGGCTGCTCTTGTTTGCTGACTACTGGTAGCTTGCCACCATTGACCAGGTAATCTATTATGCCGTCAGACGGGTTGATATGTGGCGGCTTCAGGTGAGCCAGGTCAGCACCAGCCGCCTGTTGTCTTGACATATAGTCCTTGAAGGCATTTTCGGGGAGTATAGTAACCTTTAATGGTCTTAAACCTAGAAATGCTTCCAGGTCAGCGTAGGGAGCATCCAACATTTTGAGTTCGCGATGTACCGATTCCGCTATTTGCTCCTCGGTAATATAGCCGTTCTCCCTGAGTTCAAGGTAGAGGTGTAGTATTGGTCTCTCCCTGATCTCCTTGCGCACTGTCCACTCTTTATAGGCTACCCCTGTGTTCTCTATAGCCTGCCAGATAACCTTTTCGGTTAAGCGGGTGAAACCAGCGATGTCAATCATGTCATCCACCCGAGAGTGAAACACCATCTGAGGGATGTCTATATTAAGCTTTTCGTTGCGCATTGCTGTTATCTTAATCATATCGCCGAGCTTGTACCTGATAAGCGGTCCACCGTAGAAGTTGGTAATGGCAAGTTCATACATTTCTCCCGGTTTGACCTCGTCTAGAAGTAGTGTGCTTGGCTGGTAGAGGGGGTCATCTCCGGATTTTAGGCTTTCTTCCTGAGGAATAAACTCCAGGAAGTTGAGGTGAGGGATGAAAGTCATACCCTGGTAATCCCAGGTTTGGGTAGCCATAATTATGCCCTCGGTGCCACCATAGACATCGAGGGGATACCTACCCCACATTTCCTTGACCTTTTCCCTGAATACTGAGCCATCTGAGCCGGTTGAGACTAATCCCTTAAGCCTCCAGATATCCCTCGGTAGTAGGGGACGACGAGCTAGTTTGCTTTTTACTAGTCCTTTTAGTAGCCGGGATAGAGCCTTGGGTTTACCCAGTAGCGGTTTAATATCGATTTTCCTGTTTCTCTGGCTGAAGCGTTCACCAATAGCTACCAGTACACTGGACAAGGCGAAAAATAGGTCCAGTCCCTCAGATAGAGCCATTTTGAAACCGAGCTGCACTCTCTCCTCAAAAGGCATATCCTCGGCTGCCTTTACTGGTGGCAGAAAGTCAAATAGTTCATGAGGGGCAGCGTGGATTAGCGCACCGGTAGTGTAGGGTGGGGGGGCTAGAGCATAAAGGAATTTGTCCTTTCTCCTGTATCCAATTTCGCCCTTTTGTTGGCAGCAGGAGAAGGCTAGACAGGCGAATAGTAGTGCTCGTAATTCGGCAAACTGCCGGGCAGTAACCGGGACCCACTTGAAGGGATACTCACCTGACCTGCCTGAGGTGTGTTGCCAGAATATGGGTTTCTGTGGTAGGGCA
The DNA here is from genome assembly GCA_964533385.1 of uncultured Dehalococcoidales bacterium. Classification (GTDB taxonomy): domain Bacteria; phylum Chloroflexota; class Dehalococcoidia; order Dehalococcoidales; family BS750m-G39; genus CAZHLO01. The sequence continues at coordinate 9,081 of CAZHLO010000010.1, forward strand.
CGTTCATTTTTGGTTAAGAGGAATGGTTCATAATCAGCGTAGGTGGTTAGTGGCACCTGACTCCGGAATTCCTCCACGGTTCTAGGCTCAGCCCCACGCATGATACTCCTGCCCAGCTTACACCTTTTAAGTAGCTCTATCTGCTCGAGGAGCAGCCGTCGCTGGATATTCATGCAATCCTCTAAGCTCAGGTCAATAAAGCTGCAACACCTTTGCCATAGTTCTTCATTTTTACCTTGGACCAGTAACTCAGCTTCTCTACTCATTTTGTTTTCTCCTTTAGGTCAGATTTCAGGCTCCGGTCTGCTTTAGAGAGTTGATGAAGGCGCTTATGCTCCGCCGATTGGGCACAAGCATTGGTGTTTTCTGTCTATAGGTGTTATATCCGGCAAACATCCTGCCGAATAAGAACTTGTCCTGAATAACTACTAATAGGATGTCCAGCAAAATCCATATTGGTGAGGCTATAAGCATTAGGCTTGACCTTGAAACTAGAATTAGAGAGAGCATGATCAGGATAAGCCAATGCACCCCTGGGTGACGGACAAGAGCATACAGCCCGGTTGTTACCAGCTTGTCGCCGGCACCCGTGGCAACATATGTCTTGCGGAAAGGGAGATTGATAAACAGGGAATATATCAGCACAGAGAGGGAAACTAGAAGTAATGCCCAGCCTAACCAGATTGACCAGCTAGGCAATGGCAGCTTATCTGGAGCTAAGCATACCATTATAACTGAGTAAGCTAGTAAGCCACTGCCGGCTATCCAAGTAACTGGTTTTGCTCCTGGAATTCTTTTTAGGGAGACAATGTCGAAAAGATATATTATTAGTAAACCAAGGCTGCCTAAAGCTATATAGATCATACTAGCACTGCCCTCTGCCTTTATCCTTAATATTCGCCATTTGGCGAATTTCCTGTTTAGAATATGGCAGATGGTGCTAGTAAAGGGAAGATATAATGTTCTAGAACAATGTTCTATTCCTTCGAGGTTAATAAAAAACCCCTTGTCCAGAGGAAAAGGGGTCAAAAGCGCTTGCGGGGAAAACCAAAGCTTTCCGGCTAAGAAGCTCGATAGACTATTTCCATTTGATCTTAGCCTCTTTGCCTTTGCCTTCAAAGGTTAGGTGATTTTCCAGCTCTTCTAGCTTGCTGCTTAGCTCCTCAAATTCAGCTTTCGGCGATTTTTTACCCAACTCAAGCCCATAGCTAACAAAGAAGTCAAGGAAGCTTCTGAGTAGCTTCTTTATGTCCTGCTCAAAAGAACGAAACTCTTCTTTGGTGGCATACTCTTGTTTTTTGACCTCTTCTTTTAGTTGACTCTCAATCAAAAAGTCAATGAATTCAGCTTGACTCATATCTCCACGGTTATCATCAATTTTCTGAATAAGCTCCGCCGGCATTATCAGCATTCTTTTTTCACCCATGAAGTCTCTCCCTCAATTGATGTTGCTTTAAGACAATTTTTAGCGCTACCACTTTTTAATTAATGTTAGTAGCGCTTTCTCCTTCTCCACCTTTATGACAAAATTCCAAAGATTTCCAGTCCTGTAGGTCACTCCTCCTCTACTTCGACCAGCTCGAGCATTTCCAGGATGCTATCTATATTTCTCAGTAGCCTGAGGCCTTTCCTGGTCACTCTGTAGGTAACAACCGGATTTCCCACCGTTACTCTGGTTATTAGCCCCAGTTGCAGCAAGAAGCCGAGATATTTTTGTAGCTGGCTATAGCTCATATTGGCACTATACATTATTTCAGTCTTGCCAGCTTCACCTAGCCTTAACATATCGGCTATTACTTCAATGCTAGACCTTCGGCGTTCTATATTCATTATCTGCCTGCCGTCTATTACTTTTGACCTATTACTATTAGGCTATATGCTACCCTAGTTCAGGGGGTTTGTCAAGAGGTAGCCATAGTACGAGGTTAAAATAGTCCAAGATACCAATTGAGGATGTCGCTTCCCCATAACAGGGTAGCTATAGTTGCCACCGAAAGGAAAGGACCAAAAGGGATAGCCTCCTTCCGCTTCTTTATCTTAAGGGCTAGAAGGAGAATCGCTACCAGCCCTCCTAGGATTATTCCCATAAGTAAGGCAACAAATACTAAAGGGAAGCCGGTAACTATGCCGATTAATGCCGCCAGTTTTATATCTCCCCAGCCCATTCCCCCCCTGGAAGCAAGAACTATTAGTAGGAACAATACCAGGCCAATGCCACCACCAATAGCCGCCCGTCCAATAAATGGCACAATTTCTATCTGGGGTAGGAAGATACTGAAGAAGACGCTGATGAGTAAAGCCACCGCCATAGCCGGGTAAACTATCTTATTGAGTATAAGCCCGTGCTCCCAATCAATGACCATGAGCACAATGAAAAGGCAGGAGTAGAAGGCAGCAAGCGCTAATTCGATACCCAGACCATGGTGCCAGACCATATAGTGCCAGTATAGGTAGCCGAACAGAGCTCCGGTGCCAATCTCCACCCAGAGTATTCGCCTGGGTATGGGAGCCTGGCAGTAGCGACAGCGACCGCGTAGCCATAGGTAGCTGAAAACAGGAATCAAGTCTTTTATCGCTAGATGGCGATGGCAGGAAGCACAGTGAGAGGGGGGGAAAAGGAGGGACTCGTTACTGGGAAGGCGGTCAATACAGACGTTGAGGAAGCTGGCTATGGTTATGCCGAGCAGGGTGAAAATAACGATAAGAATAGCTTCCATTACGCCCTCTATTTTGTCTGCTTCTGCCGATAAAGTCAATAAATGTTATCTTCCCTAGCTAGCCTTTTTACGCTGACCGACTATTACTAAGGGACTATTGACACAAAAAACTCCTCACTACTAGCCCCATATTACTATATATTACTACTGCTAACCGTTACTAATGGACTATTGACCCCAAAAAGGCCAGATTATATCATAAACTTACCTAACCATTGTTAGACTAAGTTGAGTCTAAATAACCAAGAAGGGAGGTGATAAATGAAGATAAGGAGGTTTATCAAGAGCTTTCGCTATGGCGAGAAGGGCTTCACCCTCATTGAGTTGCTGGTGGTGATAGCTATCCTCGGTATCCTGGCGGCAATAATTGTGCCTAACTTTGGCCGATTCTTTGGGCAGGGTCAGCAGGAGGCGTGTGATATTGAAGCGCGAATGGTGACGACAGCTGCCATGGCATATGTTGGTGAGTATCACGCCTGCCCCACTGCAATTGGCGACCTAGCTATTTACTTTGAGGGCGGCGTAGCCGATATAGAGGGCACCTATACCTTCGCTGGTTCTTATCCTGACTGCACCGTAGTGCAAGCCTCGTGTCCGTGAGCCTAGCCATATAAACTAGCCAGGAATAGCTTTATATAATTTGAGCAGTGGCTTCGAAGCCCTGGCGAATAGCAAAAGCAAATTAGGAAAGCTTATTGGTGAGGTCATGTTTCCACCTTGCCAATAAGCTTTTCTATTGTTTTATGCTTGTTGCCAGAGGACTAGGGAAGGTTGTTTATTAGGGGAAAGCTATAAGAGGCTATTTGATTTTTACCTCGCCGATGAGCTTTTCCACTTCTTGGCGCTCATTGCAGAAAGAGAGCAGGGTTGCGCCGGTGATATACCGCTTAAGATAGAGGTTAGCCAGGGCTTCATCAAGTGAAATCATCCCTATGTCCCGGTGAGTGCGGATTACGTTAGGTAACTGGTAGATTTTGCCTTCACGGATAAGGTTCCTCACCGGTGGGTTAGCTATCATAATCTCTACCGCGGCTATTCTCCCTGAGCCACGAGCCCGGGGGACAAGCACCTGACATAGCACACCCATCAGTAAAGAGGCTAACCGTGCCTGGGCTAGGCTGCGCTCATGAGGCGGGAACAAATCTACTATCCTCTCTACCGCCTGGGGGGCACTAGGGGCATGACCGGTAGATATTATCAAGTGCCCCGTCTCAGCCAGAGTAAGCACCGCTGCCGCCGTCTCCAGATCCCTCATCTCCCCTACCAAAATCACATCCGGGTCCTGCCTTAAGACATGTTTCAACGCCTCAGCAAAGGAGTGTGTATCGGTGCCTAATTGGCGCTGGGTTATGGC
>CAZHLO010000011.1:0-11837 GCA_964533385.1 uncultured Dehalococcoidales bacterium
ATACTGAAAGTTTGGGTCTTCTGGCCTATAAGGACTGAAAAAGTTCCAGTATAGTGTTCCACCAACAACAAGTATCGCTACAATTGCAGCAACAACATATACTCGCCAAAATACTCTTTTCCCCATGCCACTATGGATTATACCATGTTTGTCATGTAGGGGCTTCCCCTGGCTTAATCTTGCTCAAACAGTTAGATGCTATAGCTCTGAAAAAATCACTCAAATTAACAAATTGACGTTTTGTGTAATCTTCCACTAAGGCGGTATTACAACCGTGGTTTCTGCCGCGCTATACTCCCGATAAAAGGTATGCTAGGAAAATCTACAAGTGCTTTAGCATCGCAGAATGACGAAGATAGACGTTAATTTCTCGATGAGGCGAGTTGGCCTCGTACGCTCTCTGCGGTTGTCAACAGGGTGTTACTGCAAAACATACTTTGTGAGGAAAGTGATACAGAGGATAGGGTTACTAAACTAAGCCCAGCATTCTAAGTCTGACACATACCGCTGGCTTTGGAGCGTCAAAGATTTCCGCCATCCTATCTAAATCCTTAACCTCAGCCCATTTTTCCCTTACCCATTGCCTAGGCATCAGCAGACAGGCAGCGAAGTAGTCAGCCAGTAACTCATTAAAAGAACCTTGTTCAAGTCCTCTTTTCTTAAATACAGGAGTGCCTCTACAATGGGCTAATATATGGAAAGCTTCGTGGAATAGGGTAAACCTCTTCATACCCAATGTATCATCAGCCTTAAGCTGCACTATCCATTCTTCCTTCGGATGCCAGATAGCACCGTGGTAAGCCTTTAATGGCAGGTGGCGGACTTCCGTAATACTCCCCTGGACAATAGACCCGATAAGCGCTGCTGGTACCGGTGGGCACTGAACCCTTCCCAGTTGAAGGTACTTCTGTGCTAGCAGTTCCACCAATAGGAATAACCTACCGGTTTGCCCGCCTATATTTGTCTCTATGAAATCAGAGCTTTGGAGGGTAACTTCGTCTTGCTCCAGGAATTGATTGAGGCGTTCTTTATTCTCATCAGGGCACCAACCACACGCCAGCTTAGTCTGGCACTGGGTGCGCAGGGGGCACCGCTCACCATCCCCACTACTTACATAGGACCACAGCTCATTTTCCCATTTTGGAATTTTCGCCGCCATATCTTTTCCGCCTCCGCCGCTCAATCAGATCCTCAATCATGGTAATCAGATCCTCATCGAGTTCATTGGGATACATCTGGCGAGCATACTCACGGAACTCTGGCCATTCGGCGGGCGCCTTCTCAGCTATTCTGGGTAAGTGCCCGGCAAGGGAAAGGACTTTCTCCAGTGGAACACCACTATATGCAGCCAACCGCTGGCAGGAGCGGATATTGGGAACATCTGTATCATGAAGCCAGCGGCTAACAGTAGCATGGCTGACACCTAATTCAGCGGCTAGTTGACTCGGCAGGCATTTCCGCCGCCGCATGACCTCTTTTAGAAATGTAACTATAGGGACTTCTCTTGTGCTCATGGGTTTGTATTCTACAAAGTCATATACCATTTGTCAATAAAAGCGAGGGTGTTTACCAAGAATAGCCTGTCTTGGCTATCAAGGAGAGGGAGCCGTGGTGATGGGGTTAATAAGCGGATAGCTAAGGGGGGAAGTGATAGCAATTCTAGCGCTGGTCTAGCCCGGAGTCGAGCTAACTTTCCTCTCGTTGCCTCTGTGTGCGTTAAGTTCGGCTAGGAAGCGAGCGACGTCCTCTCGCCTAAAGCGTCGGTCACCGCGGCGGGAAATACGGTATGCCCTTATCAGCCCGTGGTCACTCCACCTTCTCACCGTATTGGTATGGACGTGGAGAAGCCGCGCTACCTCTCTTACTGTCAGTAACGGCTCTAGCCGATTACTGCCTTCCATATCTATTCTCCTCCCTGCCAAGTCATCACCACTTTATTCTAAGTTAGCCCGGTTAACCGCCCATAAAAGGGGTGTTAAAACTTCATTAAATTTCCTTATCCGTCCTTCAACTATTCCATAATCACTGTAATTAACTTTATCTCACCACACAATGACCCAGATGTACTAATTTGATGGCTAGATAGTCACGGAAAAGTCACAAAGTTGGTAAGAAAAGTTAAGTTAGCCCCTTGACTTTCGCCATTTGGCACAGTATTCTTTTATGTGCGTAGGCGCACCAATATTGTCCGTAAGCGATAGCAATTGTAAAGATAAAATCTGAGCAAATAGCCGGGCAACAGGCTTACTTTTGTCCCTCTTACCTAAGCCGGAGGCAAAGTGAAGGTATTACTGATTGAGGACAATCAAGAGGTAGTAGACAGCCTTTGTCTCTGCCTTAAGCTGGTTTGGCCACAGCTTAATATTATCACCACGGCTGAGGCGACGAAAGGAATAGACCTAGTAGAGACCGAGTCTCCAGATATAGTCCTTCTCTCCCTGGAATTACCCGATATGGATGGCTTTGATGTGTTAGCGCAGATTCGCTCCTTTTCCGATGTACCTATCATCGTCCTCTCTATAAGACAAGCCGAGATGGACAAGGTTAAAGCGCTGGAAACAGGAGCTGACGACTTTATTACCAAGCCATTCAGCCCCCTTGACCTTTTAGCCAGGGTAAAAGCGGCTTTGCGCCGCGCTGGCGTACCTCAGCCCAAGCAAAGCGACGCCACTGTCTTTACCACCGGTGACCTAACCATAAACTTTGCTTCTCGTGAGGTATTCGTCTCAGGTAACCCGGTGAAACTAACCCCGATAGAATATGTTCTCCTCTGTAATCTGGTGAGAAATGAAGGCAGGGTAATGAGTCATCGTTCCCTGCTGGAGAAGACCTGGGGGGCAAATTATACCGACGATATCGGTTTCTTGAAGAAGTATATCTATCGCCTGCGACTGAAGCTAAGCGACGATAACCCTTCCCAGCGAAAGTTAGTCACCGTGCGGGGGATGGGCTACAAGTTCGTGGCAACCGATTAAGAGCTAACCGCCAACCAATCCCCATTTTTTCTAACCAATTTGGCACCATTTAGAGACCTTTTAGGCACCAATTTCCACCTCCCCAGCGACCTTGGGCACCTAAATTTCCACCTTCTTAGGGTAAACTAAAGTCCTAGTACCTTTGGGGGATGCGTCCTGAAAAAGATTCTGCTTATTGAGGGTGACCAAGGCTTAAGTAAGATGGTAGCTCAAGCTTTGGGCGAAGCCGGATTTAAGGTGGTAACTGTATCCGATACCGCCTCCGGGTTAAAGGCGCTGTATGAAGCTTGCCCCGATATGGTCATTATGGACGAAGAACTTCCCCCGCTAAATAGCGCTTCGGTCTGCGCCCAGATATACCGAACCTGTCATATCCCTATCATCGTTCTGGTTGGTGGTGAACGGGGAGCGGCTACAGCGAAGTTTCTGGACATGGGAGCCGATGCCTGTCTGACCAAGCCGTTGAGTCTGAGGCTCCTTTTAGCCAGGGTACGCTCCCTCCTTCGCCGCTACGGAACCAAGCCAGGATATGACTTTCCCCAAGGCATAGACCTGGATTGCGAGGCGCACCAGGTTAACCTGGGGGATAAGACTATTAAGCTTAACCCGACCGAGTTTCGCCTTTTTTCCTGCCTCGTGCTAAATGGCAACCGGCTCGTCCCCTATCGTGAGCTGGCTATCGAGGTCTGGGGAAGGGACGAAGTCAGCCCCAGTTCGATTAAGTTCTACGCCTATTGCCTGAGAAAGAAGCTGAGTAATAACGGTCAACAACCGTTTGCCCTAGTTAACGGCAGGGGGATTGGCTTTCGCTTTGTCCCAGGCGGTGAATGTTAAAAGGAGGCGAGGGTTTGAAACGAGTCCTTTTTAGTCTGATGACGCTGGCTGCGGTTCTAAGTATAGCTGGCGCTGGCAGCCTTGCCTACTTCATTGATGCCGAAAACTCACCCGACAACACCTTTAGCGCCGGAACAAGCAGACCGGTGGAGATAGATATTAAGCCTGGAAGCTTCCCCAATTCCATCAATCCTGACAGCAGAGGCGTCATTCCGGTAGCCATCCTGACTACTCCTGATTTTGATGCCCGTGATGTTGATGTTGACACGGTGCGCTTCGGTCCGGCTGGAGCCTGGGCGGTTGACTGGGACTTTGGGGATGTGGACAGCGATGGTGACCTTGATATGATTCTATATTTCAGAACCGAGGACACTGGCATAAGAACTGGCGACACTGAAGCTGAGCTGGTATTAACTGTGGACGGGTGGCAAATTGGTGCTACCGACTCAGTGAGCACGGTGCCTCCCTGGGATGACGAGGGCTGCCCTGAGGGCAACGAGGTTGAACTTCTGGAGCCCGAACAGGAACCTGAGGAATAAGAAGCACCGTGACTATAGTTGGCAAGGAGGTGGTTATATGAAGAAATGGCTCTCAGGAAAGACTGAGTGACCTTCGGCAAAGACCGATGAGCAATAAAAATCTAAAAAAGGAGTACAAAGGTGAAAAAGATTCTGATAAGTGTGATGACCGTGGCTGTGGTCGCCGGTCTGATTGGAGCCGGAGCCTTCGCCTACTTCAACGACACTGAGACCTCCACTGGGAACACCTTCAGCGCCGGGACGATTGACATCTCCGTCAACGGTCAAAATCCCTGGACCGAGACCTTCACCAGCAAGCTTACCAATCTCAAGCCCTGCCAGAAGGTCTGGATAACCACCATAGTCAAGAACGAGGGCAACAATACCCTTGAGCTCTGGAAGCATATAGAGGTTGTTAAGTGTACTGGCGGAATATCAGTTTATCCTGTTAGCGCACCGGTATGTTCCTCTGAGCCTGAATATGTTGAAGGCGGAGGACCATCGTATGTGGAGAAGTGCGACATCGACACCGTCATCGATTACAGCCTGACCGTCGGTGGGGTGGAGATTATCAAGCAGGGCGAAAAGACACTAAAGGACGTGCACTGCAAGTGGTACAAGATCGCTACTCTGTTACCCGGTGCTTCGGTAACGGTCGAGCAGGACTACCACATGAAAGCCGACACCACCAACTGGGCTCAGGGCGACACCTGCGAGTTCAACATCACCTACTATGCTGAGCAGCAAGGAGGACCCGGCAAGCCCGCGCCCTAAACAGAAAGGAGAGATAAAAGATGAAAAAGATTCTGATAAGTCTGATAACCATGGCTGCGGTGGCTGGTCTGATTGGAGGCGGTGCCTTCGCCTACTTCAACGACACCGAGACGAGCTCAGGCAACACCTTCACCGCCGGGACGCTTGACCTGAAGGTGGATGGTAAAGACGATGGCACAACGGTAGCTCATGTCACCCTTAGCGACATGAAACCCTGCGCTGATAGTGGCTACTACAAGTGGGTGCTCAAAAACGATGGTAGCTTGCCTGGAAAGCTCTCGGTAACCTTCGGTGCCATGACCAACAACGAGAACGGCATAATCGAGCCGGAGATAGCCGCCGAAGCCCAGCCTTACGGCTATTTCGGAGCAAGACCCACGCTTGGACATCCCACTGATGGCGAGCTGGGCGAGTTCCTTAAACCAGGGATAGAGCCCTCGGCTGTAGAAGGTATGCCCGGTGTCACCATCATAGAGCGCAATGCTACCGACGGCTGGTTCATCGCAAGTGTAGAAGATGAAATAGACACCGGAGGTACTATTGGATGGGGTCCCAAGACTTGGAGTGTTCCATCACTGCTGTACAGTCAATGGGCAGTAGGACCGCCCACCTCGTGGGGAGTTTGGGGCCTCAACAGCCTGGGTGGTAAGACCTACGGAACGCTCGGCTACCTCGCCGGAGACGTGCTCAATCCAGGTGCAGAAGTTGGCTTTTTCCTCAGGGTACGGCTGGACTGCGACCTCCGATCCTGGGATGGCTGCGCATTTCACGATATCGACGACAATGTCATCCAGGGCGACAGCGTGGTGTTCAACATCATCTTCAAGCTGGAGCAGCTACCATAACCAGTCAGGCACTAAAAAGGGTGGGGGCTTGGGTCTTCGGAATCAACCCAGGCCCCCACTGTTAATACAGGATTTAGCGCTCTTTTGGTAAATGAAGACTATGAAAAATGCGGATTGCTTAGCAACCCATCCCCCTTGCCCCCTTCCCTTACTAAGGGAAGGGGGGAGTATGTTAGAGAGGGGGGCGAAGCCCCCTCGAAAAAGTGTTCCCCCTCTCCAAGAATGGAGAGGGGGATAAAGGGGGTGAGGTTGACAAACAACCACTCTAGGGACGACAAGTTGTGAACAATGTGCTATTATCTTGTAATTGAAATGAGAAGGCAATGAAAAGGGCTATCACTATTCTGGTTAATTCAGTTCTGGCAGTCTCGGTTCTGTTATTTGTGGTGGTGCTTTTGGCGCCTTCCCTACTTGGCTTAACCCTTGAGCCGATATTAGGCGGAAGTATGGAGCCAGCTATTAAGACCGGAGGCTTGATTGCCATTACAAAAGTAGCTCCAGAAGAGGTCAAAGCTGGAGACGTTATTGGTTTCAAGTTAGAAGGAATGGACACCCCCGTTTCCCATCGAGTGATAGAGGTGGTGGAAACAGAGGAAGGGGTTGGTTTTAGAACTAAAGGAGATGCCAACGAAGACCCCGACACCTGGATAGTTAAACCGCAGAATTTAATCGGTAAGGTAGTCTTCGATCTACCTTGGCTTGGCTATATTGCTAAGTTCGTCAAAACTCGCTATGGCTTTGGTCTATTGATTGGCTTACCAGCCACAGTCCTGATTGTTACCGAAATGAGAAGTATCTTTCGGCCAAAGTCCGCCAGGAGAAAAAGACCCAGATTAATGGAGAAACCGAGCCAGTTCCCGGCTTATGTTTCTATCATAATCGGTCTAATACTGATTGGCGTTTTGTGGGGGATGATGGCTGGAAATACCCAGGAAAAGACCCTGGGGTCTTTTGCCCAAAGAAGTGAAGAGGTGAACCAACCTTCGTATGTTTCTCAAAGAAATATGCAAAATAAAGGTATTCTGCCTCTGGTCATCTGTCTTTTCTCTGAAGATGAAACGGTTAGTTTCTCCGAAAATTATTTCCGGCTTTCTCCCGGGACAGAAAAGGAAATTGAGATAAGCGGAGAGTGTGAGACATCAGTTATCAAAACCGGGTGCTTTTTCCCTCTCCTTCCCCAAAGAACTCTTTATCAACTCTTCACCTGGGATTCTCGATTTGCCGCCCTGGTAGCGGCTGCAGTCTGGATTCTTCCTCCAACCATAATTGCTTTTCTGGTTTTAAAGCGATTTTCTTCCAAACCAAAGCTCGCTCAAAGAGCAAGATATCTAAAAGCCGTATTAAGTCATGGATAAGAGAATGCTCAACAGAATGCTTAAACCGGGTTTGATTGTAGCTGGGGTTATACTCGCTTGTTCCTTAATAGCCATGGTGGTTGGACAGCGTATTCCAGAAGAAAGAACTAGCCAGATAACCTTAGCAAATTACAGCCACCGAGGAGAGTTTAGCTACAAGGCTTACTCAACATTAAGTCTCTTTTCTGGCGAAGTGGCTCAACCAGCTCCGGTTCTATTTCCGCAGATTATAGAGGAAATAGAGATTCTGTTCTCCTATTCGGGACCTAAAGCCGGGGAAGTGGAGATGAAACTAATCCTAGAGGATAAAAACGGGGATTGGCAGAAAGAAATCCCCGTAGAGACCACAGGTGACTCTATTGTTTCTTTCCCCTTGGACTTAGCCCAGATTTTAGAGGTTGGTGATGCTATCAATGAACAATTAGGTGGCAGAGGTGGCAGCTATCTGCTGAAAATAGTAGCCGAGGTTGAAACTGGAAGCGAGCCATTTGTGGCTGTTCTTCAAGGGGAGCTAACTTCCTTCACTCTGAAGTGGGAAGAGGATGGATTTAATAAAATTGAGCGGGGTTTCCCCGGAGGGGATGACTGGCGTCAAGGAGCTTTTGGCTATGAAGTGAAGCTAAAGGAAAACGAACTCTTTGGGGCAGTCTCTCTGGAAAGGAAACCTGACCTACGAAGGGCAGTAGCCGTAGACCCGGATTTTGCCCTTTTCACCGACCTCGTTGAATCAGTAGACATTGACTTTAATTATCAATTTGACTGCGATGCTCAGATTAATTCATTAACCGAAGAAGTAGAGGTAGAAATGGTGGTGGGGGAAGCAGAAAGGTGGAAGAAATCCTTTACTCTTATGCCCCCAATCGAGAAGCAGGACAAATTTACCATCAGTCTTCCTTTAGACATTGGCAAACTAAGGGAGATGGCTGAGAGCATTAACCAACAGATAGGGGGCAGGGGAGGGGGAGAGCAAGAAATAACTATTTTTGCCCAAGTTCATACTATCGCCAAGACAAATTTTGGCACTGTAGATGAGGTCTTCAACCACCAGCTAGAAGGGAAAGTGGGCAACAAGATTGAGTTGGGAGTTGCAGAAAAAGGACAGGCAGGGCTTACCTTTGTTAAGACAGGGAGCATCACCAAAGAGATTACTGAACCCAATTTGGTTTGGCAGAGGTTAAGAAAGTCCTCTTTAATCGGATTAGGGGTAAGCTTGCCGATTCTCTGTGTCTTAGCTGTTCTTTACTGGAGGAGACCAAAACCGTCTTTTCTGGAAAAAGAACTTAGCAGGAACAGGAAGAAATACGGGGGGCTTATTTCCGAGGTACCTGACTTCCCGCCAATTAGAGAGGGAGAGGTCATCATTCGTGCTTCTTCTTTGGAAGCGTTGGTTAACATCTCTAATAATTCACTAAAACCGATACTTCTCAAGGTTGAGGCTGACAAGCACACCTACTGCGTTATTGATGGCTTACTAAGATATGATTATATTAGCAAGCTCGAACTTCCTGCCGAGGCAGAGCGGACCGAAGATGAACCATTCCAGACATAAGCAGGCAGTCAATTTACGCCAAGCCGGTTTGACCTACGCTGAAATTGGTCGTAGGTTGGGTTTGACTCGAGAGCGGGTAAGGCAAATAATCACAGGGGTAAGGACACCAAAGAAAAAGGCGACTCGCAATGACCCCGATGCCTTACTAACTACTGCTCAAGCAGCCGAGCTTCTTAATGTTCACGTAAATACAATTAGACGCTGGAGTAATAGGGGAATACTGGAAGCATACCATATTGGTCCTCGGGGTGACCGAAGATTCAGGCGGCAAGACATTAAGAAACTGCTTCTGAAAAAATCTTCAACTGGCACAAGCTAATCTGCAATGTAACCCTCGCCTACTACACCTAGCACTTTTTTGATAGCTAATTACACTTTATAGCGGCTAGAGCAACCGACGTGGGGGCAACAATTCTGACGTTTGTTACCCTGTCAATATTCTAAGAGCTTGTTCAGTTCCGATAGGGAGTGAGATACACGTCTTAGCTTCCTATTGGATAGTCAATGCAGTTTGATTTGCCAAGGCTTGTCCTATAAGCTCTTGGCTGATTGTTATACTTCCTGCTCTTTCTTATGATGAGCCATACGGGTAACATTTTCCTCCGAATAGGATTATAATGTGTTAGCTGTTTGCTAATAACGTCTTTGCGGTTTCAGTAATGCCTATAGAAAGTTGCTTAACGGTGGTGATTGGATGGCACCTAAGAAAGACCGAAAAAAGGTTAAAGGGCGCAAGGGTAATGAAAAGAATCGCCTTGTACTTGGTGATGTTGATTTTGCTGACCGGGACAACGATGCTGAGTTGTAAAGCCACTGAGCCAATAGCATTCTTTTCCCCGTCTTTGTACACCGAGGACGTTGCGCTAGAGGTAGGGGACGGGTATATCAAGGCCGAGCCAGCCTCGGTCAATCGTTGCATACAGATCAATTTCCAGGTAACCAACGTGGGTACTGAAACTCACATGTTTCTCGCCGTAGTAACTGACTTCGCCCCTGGTTCCCTCCCAGTGGAGAATGGCCAAGTCCGGTCTTATACCTACGTTGACGAGCCTCAAACAATGACCTGGTATAGTGGATTGGAGCTTTGGGGGAGTGAACAGCGAGCCCGGGAGCTTCCTCCGGACGTTCCTACGATGCCGCCCTCGCCAGCCGAGGGTCCCCTGATTGCTCCCGGCGGGACAAAGTTAATTCAGCTAAGCTGGGACACGCTACTATACAGTGATACAGTTTTTGTTCTCTTCTGCAACTGTCCCGGCCACTACGAGCAGGGTGAGTACACCACACTCACTGTAAAGTGACTGAGTAATAGGAGGTAAGCAAATGCCGAGGAAACTAAAAATCACACTATGGGTAACGATAGGTCTACTTGCCGCAACATTAGCTGTAACCGGGTGGATGAACTGGACGAACCAGGTAGAAAGTGAGTTGTTTCCAGGGAGTTGGTTGTTTAACCTATTGATGACTATTTTTGGCTTAATCTTTGCCTGTGGAGTGCTAATAGTCTATTGGACTAGAAGATTCTGGATTAAGATGGTTATCAAGGAGCGGAACCTCAAGAGATATTTATTAATGGCTGGTGCATCAGCCATGGGAATACTCTTCTTCGCGGCTACTGCGCTTAGGATCAGTGAGGGTGGTATGGTTGTGGTTATAATTGTCTGCCCAATAGCTCTAGTTGTGGGTGCGGTTCTGGCTTTGAGATTCAAAAGTGCCCGTGCAAGCTAGGTGGTTAACGACTTCAGCTCTACCAAGCCCAAAACACTTGCCGACGACTTAACAACTAGTCCGCCAGACTGTTCAATAATGTGGCGAGGATTAGGAATTGACTGTAAGGAGGTAAACAAATGCCCAGAAAACCAAAAATCACACTCATTGTGGTTCTAGGGGCTTTATCTGTTACCTTGCTGCTGACATCGTGTGCAAGCTCAAGCGGCAGAATTTATGCAGATCCGGCATGGTCACCAGATGGCAGCAAGATTGCCTTCACCGTTGAGGCCGAAAAGGGGAGCCGCGTAGGCCTCCCGGTCATCTGGGTCATGAATGCCGACGGTAGCAATCAGACACAGCTTACTAATAGCCCTGCCGATCGGGAACCGGCGTGGTCACCGGACGGCACCAAGATCGCCTTCAGCTCCTGGCGCTGGAGTGCACGTAATCATAATATCTGGGTCATGAACCCTGATGGGAGTAACCAGACACGTCTTACTAGTATTGCTGGTGATGAGTTTCATCCGACGTGGTCGCCAGACGGCACCAAAATCGCCTTTTATTCTGTCCGCGATGACAACTGGGAAATTTACGTCATGAATGCCGATGGTAGTAACCAGACTAATGTTACCAATAACGCTGCTCGGGACTTCTGCCCGGCGTGGTCACCCGACGGCACCAAGATTGCTTTTACATCTGATAGAGATGGTAATGATGAAATTTACGTCATGAATGCCGACGGCAGTAACCAGACAAGGCTAACAGAGACCGAGGCTATGGACGACAACCCAGCATGGTCACTAGACGGCACCAAAATCGCTTTTGATTCTGGACAGAGAGACACGAATAACAGCGATATCTGGGTGATGGATGCCAACGGTAGCAACCAGACAAGGCTGACAGAGACCGAGGCTTATGATGGATACCCGGCGTGGTCACCAGACGGCACCAAGATTGTTTTTGTATCCGATAGAGATGGCAGTTCTGAAATTTACGTCATGGATGCCGATGGCAGTAACCAGACGAGGCTTACTGCATCGTAATTACCCACTGATAGGATAATGCCAAATCCACCTCGTAGACTATCTGCAACTGAGTTCAATTCAGGTAAATCCTGAGGCTTTCTGGCCTTTCAATCCTGCTAGGTATTCACAGTCAAATTGCAGCGACTTATGGCTAAGAAGCAAGATGGATAACAAAACGTTAGGGTAATATCATTACCGGAAAGGTCTTGCCAAACCAATGACATAATCTGCTGCCATTGAACAATCCTCGGTTTT
>CAZHLO010000012.1:0-3999 GCA_964533385.1 uncultured Dehalococcoidales bacterium
TTCAGGCTAACTGCTTGATAGCCGCCATAACTGAGCAAATCAATGGCGGCTTCTTCGCTGGTAGCCGAAAGCTTGCCTTTGACCAGTCTTTTGTCTTCAGTGTAGGCTACATATTGATAATTCATTTTTAATTTCCAAAGCCGTTAGTCTGGGGAGTAGGCATTACGTAGTACTTCAGAGGGTGTGGTGATACCTGCCTTTACCTTACGCATACCATCGTTCATCATGGTTACCATGCCCTCCTTAATTGCCTGAGCACGAATCTCACTACTGTTGGCCTGGCTAGTGACCATTGTCCTTATGGTATCGCTCATAGCTAGAATCTCAAAGATTCCGGTTCGGCCGAGATAGCCGGTATAAGCGCATGACTTACAGCCAGTGCCGTACAGGAATTCAGTCCGCTTTTCCCCGATTTCCTTCTCGTAAGCCATCCGCTCTACCACCGGAGCCTCAATAGGATGGCTGCAATCAGGACAAACGCGACGCACCATCCGTTGAGCGACAACGCCGATGACGGCTGAGGCTATCAAGAAGGGCTCTATGCCCAAGTCAAGCAAACGAGAGAGCACACCAGAAGAATCGCTAGCATGGACGGAGGATAGCATCAGGTGGCCGGTCAAGGCGGCTTGAACCGCGATATTAGCTGTTTCAGCATCGCGTATCTCACCGACCATTATTACATCGGGGTCAAGGCGAAGTATGCTCCTCAAGCCGGTGGCAAAGGTGATGCCAGCTTGAGGATTAACTTGAATCTGATTAATATCCTTAAAGCGATATTCTGCGGGGTCTTCAATGGTGACGATGTTTCTCTCCAGGCAGTCAAGGGAGTTGATGGAAGCATAGAGGGTAGTAGTCTTACCAGCGCCGGTAGGACCACTAGTTAGAATCATGCCATAGGGAATCTTGAGCATATTCTCATACTTTGCCAGGCTATCAGGTAGCATACCCAGCTCAGGTAGTCCTAGAGTAGCCACTGACTTGTCCAGAAGGCGCAGTTCTGCCATCTCACCGTTAACCGTGGGAGCAGTGGCTACCCTGATATCTATTTGTCGCCCTTTAGCCTCTGTGGAGAACTGCCCATCCTGGGGGCGATGGCGGTCGGCAATATTCAAATCAGCCAGGATTTTGATTCGGGAAACGAGGGCTAAATGTATACTTAGCGGCAGAGACATCATATCCTGAAGGGTGCCATCAATACGGTAGCGTACCCTCAACCTGTCCTCTTCAGGCTCAATATGGACATCAGAGGAGCGGGCTTTGACGGCTTCTTCAACGATAAGGCTGAGCACTTGAGCCAGAGGGGCATCAGTATCGGCGCTAATGGCAAGCCTCTCTTCAGTTGCCTCGCCAGAGGTAGAGATACGGGAAATCTGCCTTTCAATCTCGCCATAGCTTTTATAGTTAAAGTCAATAGCCTCTCTGACCTCCTTGGCATTGGCAGCTATGGGTTTAACTCTCATCCGGCTTAAGGTGGAAAAAGCCTCTAGGGCGAAGATGTCAGTCGGGTCTGCCATAGCTACCTGTAGTGTGTTACCAGATATAAGCAGTGGCATGGCATTGTATCTTCTCGCTATCACCTCAGGGATTAATTGCAGTGCTTCGGGCTGAGGCGCATGCCTCAGGCGTTTGAACTCAGGTTCAGCCTCTGGGGCTTCTAGTTTTTCTTCTTTTAGGGCTTCCGGCTTTTCTTCTTTTGCCGGCTTCTTCTCTGGGAGGGCGGGCTTTTCTTTGGTCAGCGTGGGTTGAGGAGCGGTCTTTTGACCTTGCTTAAGGATTTTTATCCGCTGTTGTTTGGCAAATTGCTGCGCTTGGGGGCTGAGCTCCAGCGATACAGCAATGACTTTATCATCAATGCCGACTTCATAGGCTTTGGTATCAAATAAGGCTACCTGTTCCAGACTTATCTCCTTTTCCCCTTCTATGAAATCTACACCTAGGCTGTGCCCAACACCATCAACGTCAGTATAAGCCAATATATCAAAGGTATATTCAACCCCTGACCTGCCTCGGACTTTGGCGTTTTCCTCGACCTTATAGCCCAGATTGGTTAAAGATTTCACCAATTGTTTCTTTGTCTCAAAGCTAAAGGATTCATCTAGCTTAGCTGGTGATATAGACTTCAGGTCTAATAATGACTCTATTCGTTCTCCATCAATGACCTTTATTCGTTGTTTTTGAGCCAACTCTTTTGCTTCCTGACCAAGCTCAGGGATGGCAATAAGAATCTTTTCCTGAACGCCGGCATCGTAGGCTCTGGCGGCAAAGCTGAAGACAGTGCCCACCTCCTGATTACCCCCAGAGACAAAACAGATAGTAAGAGTGTAGGTGGTTGAGCCATCATCCTTTTGCGCTACCATATCAAAGGTATGCTCAACCCCTGTCTTCCCCCGGAGTTTAGCTCCCTCGGTTACCTTATAGCCTTGCTTCTCCAGGTATTCCTTAACCTGAGACTTTAGTTCCGTATCAATTTGCAATTGCTGCACTTTGCCCCCTCCGTCCTTAATCCTAGACTCCTGGAATTAACTGTCCGTAAAACTGGTGTTTAAGTTCATAGTTTTTCCTCGGCTAAAAGCCAGCCATTGCGCATGGCTAGGGCAACAGCATGGGCTCTATCATTAGCATTTAGTTTGCGAAGAATGGAGCTAACATGGTTCTTGATTGTTTGCTCACTGATGTCCAGAATATAAGCGATTTGTTTGTTTGAGTTGCCCTCGGCAATGTAGGTTAGAATCTGTGCCTCCCTGTTGGTGAGGGGGGCAGTTACGGCTTCCATAGCTTTCCCTATCGATGCTATATCTTGAAATTGCCTCAATACATGCTTAGCAACCCTGGGTCTAGTGGTAAGGCTTTCATTTATGGGGTATTCACCATTACAGGCTCGTCTTATAGTGCTAACTAGCTCTTCAGCAGAGGCTTTCTTATTTAAGCAGGCTACGGCTGCGGTTCTAATAACCTCGAAGAGCTCCTCGTCATTAGGGTTGGGGCTTAGCATTATTACTTTAGTATTTGGGTAGAGTCGTGTAATTTTTCTACCCAGTTCAAGCCCGCTGGGAGTGGCAAGGTCAGAGCCTAATAAGGCAACTTCGGGGAGATGGGCTTCAATTAGCTCTAATGGTTCCTGAGATGGGTCACAGTCTATTATTTTGAAGTCAGGTTGCTGGGACAATATCTGGCGCACACCAGCTCGGAAAAGTTCTTGCTCATCAATTATTATCACCGTGATTTTATCCACCGCTCGCCTCCTGATCAAGTCTTTGCATCTTGTTGTAGTCGGCTAATAACTTATTGTCTCCCATAGAGCTTGGTTTGTCAAAGGAGATTTCCTTCCCACTTACTTTCATTGTTCTTGATTCTTGTAAGAGGAAGCTAGTAATATCTTCCGGTCGAAATCTGCGGTCACCCCGGGAGCCAATGCGGTATGTCTTTAGTATTCCCTGATTACTCCACCGCCTTACTGTGTTAATATGTATATTGAGAAGGCGAGCTACATCGCTTGTCGTCAACATAGGGTCAATCTTTTTGGGGTTTGTCATATATTGCTTCCTCCCTCAGGCTACCTTAAACTTACATCAACTACTATAACTTATCTTATTTCTCTACGCAATCACCCAAATGGGTTAATTCGAATAGGGAAGTAGTACTAGGGAAAAAGTCCTAAGCGATTGACAAGGCTTTTACCACTCTCTATACTGGGTTTAACGAAGGGGATAGTCTTTTTACTATAGAGCATTGGTTTAGCAATGCTGGTGGTAAGGGCAACTGGATTTAAAAGCAGGCTGGATACAAAATGATATGTCCTAATTGTGGTCAAAAAACTGCAGGCGACTTTTGTCAATGGTGCGGCTACCCCTTAGTGAGGGGTAGCTTGGTGAGGAGGCGAAGGATAAAGAGGAAGGCTGAAGAAGCTAGGGAAGTCGAGCGAGCTAAAGAGAGAGCGAAGAGGGAAGCTGAAGAAGCTAAGGAGGCCGAACGAGCTAAAGAGAGAGCGAAGAGGGAAGC
>CAZHLO010000012.1:4099-11752 GCA_964533385.1 uncultured Dehalococcoidales bacterium
AGGCCGAACGAGCTAAAGAGAGAGCGAAGAGGGAAGCCGAGGAAGCTAAGGAGGCTAAAGAGAAGGCGAAGAGGGAGGCTGAAGAAGCTAAGGAAGCCAAACGGACTAAGGAGAAGGCAAAGAAAGAGGCTGAGGAGGAAGCTGAGCCGGCAGTAGTCACTAAGCTTTATAAGGGAATGGTGGAACTGACGATAGTGCCGCCAATAGGTTTAGGTCAGTTGGGGGATTTGGAAAAAGATTTACGCCAGGTTGAAAACCTGCGTCTGGTATTGGTGGGGGGTTCGGTGGGTGAGGGCAACAGGATTGTTGTATCTGCAGAGGAGCCTATTCCTTTGCTTCATATCCTGAGAGAAATGCCAGCTGTAGAACAGGCGGTTAGTAAAGGCAGTGAAATTCAGGTTACGCTAAAAGCGAAATAACTATATCTAAATTCAGACTAGCCTAAATTTTTACTTGGCGCTTCTTCTCCATACCCAGAAGCCAAGGATACCAAGTAGTAAGGCACCGAGCCCGTAAAAGATATACCAAACCCAATCAGGTATTGCCGTCCAGGAAAAGCCAACGTAGAATAATCTTGGATGTGTCCATTCACTCTCATTGAAGGCACCATCTACTGCCTTTACCCGCCAGTAGTAGGGGACTTCCTTTTCAGTTGACTCTAGCTTTTCCTCTTCAGCCACAGTATATTCCGAGGGGGACAAGCCTTCCCTCTCCAACAGTATGTTGGTGAAATCAGCATCAGAGGCAACCTGAAGGGTGTAGCTCACACCACTGAGGTCAATAACATCTTCCCAATCAAAGTATGTCCTTGCCCCGGCTGTGCTGGCAATTTCTGGCACCAGGGGCGCTGGCATTGGTGGTGCTTGTGATTCCATAATAAAGGTAGCTGTTACTGTGCTGGTGCCCTCAGTGGCGGTTATAACATGGCTTCCAGCAACGCTGGGTGGAATAGTAAAGTCCTGCCAGAAATTTCCTTTAGCATCGACGGTGGCTGTAGCTACAGGTATGGTCTCATCATTATTGCTGTAGGTGATGGTGGCTACAGAGTTGGGAGTAAACCCAGCCCCCTGGATGGTAAGCTCCATGCCGACGTAACCGGGCGAAGTCAGACTGGTGGATGGGCCTAGATTGATACTAGCCAAAATAATCAACAGGGCTTCAGCTTTGTGGGGAATAATACCCCTGGCTTCTATTTTGCTGGTACCGTAGATGTCACGGGGAGGCACAAGGAAGCTACCAGTGAAACTACCATAGTGGTCGGTACGTAAAAGCTCTGGCGTGGTGGGAAGCTTATTGCCATCAAAGGTGATGGTTATAACCTCCCTCTTCCCAAAGCCGGTGCCGCTGACATTCACCGCATTCCTTGCTGTCTGTTCAGTTGGCTCTATGGTTATTTCTGATTCCACGCTGAACTCAGCCTCGGGTGTATTGCCAGACTCGTCAATGACGGTTATGAGATGGTTACCGCCGGTGCTCGCCGGGATAATAATGGTGCAGGTAAATGAGCCATCGCCATCGGTTTTACTATCACCACTTACTATGTCAACATTAGCCTCATCATATTTAACGGCAATTTCTTGGTCAGGGCGAAGACCTTCACCGCTAATCTGGACTTGAGTGCCTACCTTGCCCTTTTCAGGGGCTAGCTCAATTTCACCATCAATTACGAGAAATCGTAGCTTTTTTATTATGGTTGGGTCGTCGGGATAGATGGCATAGATATAATAGTAGCCATCGTGCACATCTTCAGAAATTTCGCCGTCGGTAAGGGCATCGGGCACCTTGAAATAGATGGGCTGGGTGAAACTACCATTAGTATCGATAGGAGTTACCGCTACTTGTTTGTAGGTGATAACTTCCTCTCCGAAGTCATCACCCTCCTCGGCTTCATCACTGGAGAAGTAGATAAGGAGTATTTGATGGGCAATGAAATTCGAGCCATCGATTTTAATCAAGTCGCCGATTTTACCCGTGTAGGGGTAGATGTAAAGAACTTCCGCCCCGGCTTGGGCGGGGATAGTGGCTACCGTTATCAACAGGACAAGGATAATGCTTAATGCCAGGATGCAGCTAATCTTACTATATCTCATTTTATTACCCGGGCTTTTTACCCAGCAAGATTTATTCAAATAAGGGGTTATCATTACGTCTTTCGGAAATCACGCCCGAGGTTTCCACCTATGCTGCTACAGTTGGACCTTTCTTATATTATCTACTCGTTTGTATTTTATTGCCTCTTTGAAAGTGGTCAGTGATACCTGTTCTGCCATCTTAGTCAGTCTGACGACATCAGCTAGGTATTCTTGTCTGGAGGTGTGTACTTTTGTTCCCAAATATACCTCAACAACATCGTAATTCTTCATAGCCGCCTTTATTAGCAACCAGATGTCTACGCCCCAGCCATCGGGCCAGTCCTGCCTCTTAATTAAGGTCTTGAGGAGTTCGGCAGTGGCACACATTTCGCCAGCAAGAGGCTGATTGAAATGGGCAATCTCAGGGAAGAAGGTCCAGGACAGCGGCTTAGCCACCAGCTTGGTAACGGCACCGTCATATTCGGCTCTCTGGTAATAACCCCGGGACATATGGCAGGCTTTTTCAATTACGGGCTCAGCTAGCAGGTCGACCCATTCCGACGTCAGATTAACAATATCGGCATCCAGAAACACGATGTAATCTGCCCCTCCGCTAAGGGCCTCCTTTACCCCGTCTTTCATGGCCCTGCCTTTACCCGGGTAGACCCCTTCGCTCTGCATTATGACAGTGGCACCAACACGCTTGGCCTCTGCCCCGGTGTTATCCGATGAGTGGCCGTCAACTACCAGTACCTCCGGCTCGTATTTGCTTTTTCGGGCGGTTTCCACGCACTGAGCTATAGTCTTGGCCTCATTTCTAGCCGGAAAGATGACAAATAGCTTCATTTTGGTCCCCTACACCAAAGCACATGGTTTGACATGCTCACAAGTCAAGCCTACCTTGGCTACTTACTAGTTCATCGGGCGGTACACCGAGTGCCTGAGCCAATTTCCTGACCGTGCTCGGTCTCAATCTAGTCTGTCCGCGTTCTGCTCTATAAATCGTACTTTCGTCGACGTCGGACTGTTGAGCTAGGTCCTTTCGGGATAGAACTCTGGTTTCTCTAATTCGTTTTAGACGTCCGTTCATCTGTTTACTAGGCTAATTTTTAATATTATACCATTAATGCATTAAATATGCAATAATTATGCATTAAATATGCATATACATTTCAAATAATCTTTACTAATGTCGCTAGGGTTTCCCCCTCAGTAATAGCGCAGAACTGATAACCATGAAGCAGGCTATTTATGTCTGTGCCAAAATTTGACGAAGCAAGGGAGCTATGTTTACAAAGCTCATTTTTAGGGGTAAAATAGATACGATTTTGGGCGGTTAGCTCAGTGGTTAGAGCGCTTGCTTCACACGCAAGAGGTCACAAGTTCAAGTCTTGTACCGCCCACTATACTGTACGGTAGGTAGAACTCCCTCTTTTTCAATAGCCACCTTTTCCGGCAGAAGAGGTATTGAGTAACTCAAGACTGCTTCGTCGCCAGTTACTTTGACTTCTTTGACAAAGCTTCTGATAAAAGCTCTTCTCTCCGATAATGAACCTTCTTTGAGAAGGTCATGCAGGTCTTCAACATAGCGAGATATAGTTTCCAGGTCAGCTAGCTCGACTTTCCTGTCGGACATCTGGGTCTCAATCTCAATTCTCCTCGTCTGCAGTTGCTCCTGGCGACTCTGCAGTTCGCGGATTCGCGGCACCAGCTCCTCGAGGTCCATTTTGCCTGTCTCGATAGCATCATAGAGCCGCTCCAGACGATGATTAGAATCAATTGTCGCATCAAAAATCGACTTGAGTTCCTCGTGATATAACCTCATTACCGAGTCAATCTCTGTATTTACTAGGCCGACTAGTTTTGTAATATTTTCTCTAGTTAGAATACGTTCTTTTATTTTTCTAATAACAAGAGCTTCGAACTTATCTGCGTTCAGGTATTTAGCCTGGCATGAACCGCTACCTTTCTTATCAAGTGTCCCGCAGACGTAATAGGAGAACTGGCCGTTCTTGGCGTATTTACCGACCAGGGTCTTGCCGCAGTAACCACAGTAAGCTATACCACTGAGCAGAAAGGGACTGGAGACCCTCTTTGGGTGCACTCTTACTGGCGCTCTTTCTCTCATAAGGTTTTTCACTTTCAGGAATGTCTCCCTATCTACTATCGTTGTGCAGGCATTTTCAGTTCGTATCGGCTCCAGCCCGCGCTTGCTGTTCCGCCCCCAGACAAAGACTCCGGCATATATTTCATTGGTCAATATACTATAGAGGCCGGTCTTGCTCCAACCTTTTCCTTTAGGGCCGGGGATACCCTTAGAGTTAAGCTCGCGCACTATCTCGGTCAACCCTTTGCCATTCAATGCGTCATTAAAGGCCGCTACAACTATGCTGGCTTCGTCAGGCTCAATTTCCAGTCTGGTTCGTTCTTTATTACCATCTTTAACTCTTATTTTGCGATAACCGTAGGGCGGTTTGCTGGATAAGTAGAAACCTCTGGAAGCGCTCTCCCTCATCCCCCTGGTTACCTCTTCTCCAAGATTGTCCGAATAGAATTCATCAAGGCTCTCGATGATGGCTTCAAGTAGCCTACCTGTAGGTGTATCATCAAAGGGTTCGTTTATCGAGGCCACCATTACTCCAGCCTTTTTCAACATTGCCTTGTAGATAATGGAGTCCTCCCGGCTACGCGCAAAGCGTGAGTATTTCCAGACAAGGATTTGATCGAAGGGTTTGTTGGGACGCCGTGCTAGGGCAACCATCTCCCTGAAAGCCGGGCGGGCTGTTGTCCTGCCGGTTTCTGCCTCATCAACGAATTCACGTATAACCTGGTGACCGTTTCTGGCAGCATAATCCCTGAGGGCCCTGAGTTGAGCTGATATGGATAAATCAACATCCTGTTTATCCGATGATACCCTGGCATATAAAGCGACTTTCATTGTTACTTCCTCCATTACTTAAGTTACAGACTGATGCGGCTACATATCCGGCATCGTCCTGGAACCAGCCCCATCAGTCTGATGTCCTCAAGCAGTCGTTTCAATTTGCTGCTCATATTCTTCAGCTCGATTTCAGTGGTGATCACCTTTTTTGTCTCCGACAAATCAGGTATGTTATTGAAGGCTCTTATTAGCGCTTCCCGGCACTGGTCCTGTTTACCGGGGCAGTAAGCCAGCTCTGAACCGCTTTTTCCGTGACGGACATAACCATCATCGCTGGCAATCATTCGGTCCTGAGGACTGGTTTCATCGGGAATGCTCAGTACTTTCCGGGTTTGGACGGTACGAAACAGCTCTACCGTAAAATCGTACACGACATCAGGCTTCTTATCCCCGGGAGAAGCTACGCTCACTCTATAATTAGTCTCTTTCTCTATCAGCATCTTGATAGCCTGCTCCAGGTCAAATCTTGCCCTGAAATGGGATATCAAGACCTCTCTCCAGTTTTTGATAGCCGACCAGACCCGGTTTCGTGTAAGGTGCTCTCTGAGTAATTCCCACAGAGCAGTATTCTCGTCCGACAGCTCAAGCGTCAGCCCTTTCTCCGGAGTGTAGATGATTCTGCTGTATGGTAAATGTATTGGTGCCAGAGCACCGCTTTTCTCATGGCGCAGTTCCAGATCGGCTGGTGGGATTTCGGTTGCTTGAAACAACCTGTCCACGATTCCCAGAAGCTGCTGTTGGTGATTTATAAGGGCCGCTTTGACAATTTCGGCACGGGCAGCGGCTCCGTCACGCTCCGCTCGAGCCTCTTCGATTCCCCTTTTAATTACCTTCAGCGCACGCTTTCTTTCTCTTGCGATTACGGCTGCTGATTTACCATCGTCATGCGCCTTTAACCACTCCCTTTTTTCACTCATTGGTATCTGTTTAGGCATAGTAATCCCCCCACTTGACAAGCTTAATCTGCACTCCACTGTGTTTTTGATGATATTATATAGCCCTTTATGGTCTTTGTTAACATTGAATTATGACAATTATAGGCACATATGCACTTTTTATAATATAAGTGAAGTGGATAAACAGGCAAGCAAGACGCAAACACCGGAAAGTTATGCTCTTACGTCGAGCGATTATCAGCAGCAGGGATTTCTGATCCTTGCTCGGATAATCGCCCGTGTGTATATGCAAAGAACGGTGAACAGAAGGGTTAATCAAAATGAATTTCCGAAAGATAATAGGTAGAAGGGCCAACCAGCACTGTAACATTGATGAGAGGCTTTTTACAACTATTTTACTACGGGGTAGTGTAAGGGATTAATGGAAAGAGTCGAGGCAGGAATAACAAAGGGCAGAAAACCGGGAAGGCCGAGAGCTATATCGGAAGATATGGAGCCTGTCATATCAAAGTTGTACCGGCAAGGACATGGATATCGGTCTATTGCTCGAATCCTGAGAAATGAATACGGGTTGAATCCCCACTATAGCTCAGTTCGGAAGACGCTAATCCGCCTCGGCGAAGTGAGAAGACAGTAACCCGGTATGAAAACCTATCTTGATTTTCGCGATGTGGAATTGATGGAGAAATATGCTGATTCAGCTAGAAACAAGCTGCTGGTCAGGCTTCTATTTCGTCTGGGTTGCCGGGTCTCTGAAGTCCTGAAGCTCAAAGTGAGTGATATAGACTACGAACAGGCAACCATAACAATCTTACATCTCAAGACACGTTCCAGACTGACGTGTCCCGACTGTAAAGCAAGCTTAGCAAGAAGACACCGCTTTTGCCCGGAATGCGGCAAAGAAATTGGGCAGGTTATTAGTAGTGAAAGGGAACAAAGGAGAATCAGGAGACTACCTGTTGATGAGAATACCCTTAATTTGCTGAAAGAGTATGTTGCAAGGAATGAGCCTGTTTCTACCGGTGATACTTGGCCGATATTCTGCATCAACCGGCATCGGGCCTGGCAAATAGTAAGGGATTGTGCTAAAAGAGCGGGGCTTCCAAGCTTAGTCAATCCGGAAACCGGCAGGGTAAGAGGAGTTAGTCCGCACCGTCTTAGAGATGCCTTTAGCGTACACGCAATGAAGCTAGATGACTCTGGCGATGGGCTACGAGTCCTTCAAGAACACCTTGGTCATGCTAGTTTTAATACAACTGCGAAATACAGAAAGATTGCCGGTGAAGAACACCGTAAATGGTACAATCGACTCTGGCGTGAAAGCCCATAATATTTCTAGGTAACAAAACAAACCACTGTTGCACAAAAGCCTCTTTGGTGACCTAGGTGTAACAACTCAAGCTTTCGTACACAATTTTGAGTTAGAGGATATTCCATGAATGTGAGGCATCTGCAGTCCAATGGTAGGATGAAGCGCTACCACTGCAGTTTGCTAAGGGAGGCCTTCGGGAATAGTGAGATCCAACTTGTGTCAGGCTGGGGAGCTCTGGGAGAGAGGAAACTAGAAAAAGCAGGCGTCAGAGGGGGAGGTGAACAAATGGCGTAGTTTGACAAAAATCGGGGGAGGATTGTAACATTTTGGCACCATCAATTTGCCGGAAAACGGCTGAAGCCTACATAGTTCCTTGAGCTGCTACCAAAAATTATAAGGAGGTTTTACAATCATGAATCCTAGAACTAAAAG
>CAZHLO010000013.1:0-11158 GCA_964533385.1 uncultured Dehalococcoidales bacterium
ACATCGCGGTCATTTTGAGGGGGACCCACAGACCTACAAAACTAAAGAGGAGGTTCGGGAGTGGATGAAAAAGGACCCCATCCCGAGATTCAGAAAGCAGCTTATTGAGATGGGTGTCTTGGCCGAAGAGAATGCCGATAAAATTGGTCAGGAAATGAAGGAAGAAATAGAAAAAGCGGTGAAGTTTGCCAAGGAAAGCCCATATCCAGCTCCTGAAGAAGCACTGGAAGATGTCTATGCCTAAGGAGGGAAACAGTGAGAGAGATAACCTATGGCCAAGCCATAAATGAAGCCTATGATGAGGAGTTAAAGAGAGACCCAACGGTATTCATCCTTGGGGAAGACATCGGAAAACACTGGGGAGCCGCCTTTGGTGAAATGAAGGGCTTATTTGATAAGTATGGACCCGAGAGGATAAGAGAAACGCCAATATCGGAGACGGCAATCTTGGGATCAGCCATCGGTGCCGCCGTCACCGGGATGAGGCCGGTTGCCTTTCTGTTTTTCGCTGACTTCCTGGGTGTCGCCATGGATGAGATAATAAATCAGCTCACGCCGATGAGGTACATGTTCGGGGGAAAGGCAAAATTGCCGGTGACGATAACCTGCTATAGTGGTGCCGGCATATCTAATGCCGCTCAACACTCCAAGTGTGTTGAGGGATTTTTGATGAGTATTCCCGGGCTTAAGATTGCCTCGCCTTCTACCCCCTATGATGCCAAGGGCTTGCTCAAATCGGCAATCAGAGATGACAACCCGGTGATATATTTTATCCACAAGAAGATACTTCTTAGCGGCCTAAAAGGTGAGGTACCTGAAGATGAATATACCATTCCCCTGGGCAAGGCAGATGTCAAAAGGGAAGGCAGTGATGTTACCGTGGTGGCAATAGGGCTCATGGTTCACCGGGCACTGGCGGCTGCAGACAGGCTTCAGAAAGAGAAAAAAATAAGTATTGAGGTTATTGACCCTCGAACTATGGTGCCTCTGGATAAACAGGCTATTTATGATTCAGTCAAAAAGACAGGCCGCCTGGTGATTATGGATGAGGAGCCCAGGACGGGAAGCGCCGCCGCTGAAATCGCGGCTCTGGTAGCCGAGGAGGCATTTGATCTCCTCGATGCTCCGATAAAAAGAGTCTGTGCTCCGAATACACCTGTTCCCTTTAGCCCGATTCTGGAGAAATTCTGGATGCCAGATGAGGATGACCTGACCACAGCGATAAATGAGATTATGTAGCTAGGATGGCGGATAGGTAGCCTCCGGTGGAGGCATCTTAAAATCAGCTGTCCTCTTGTAGATCTCTAGAGGGGTCCCCAGAACTTTCTCTGTATCCATGTAGGCGAAGGAGTCAACTGGCGTTTCGCCACTCATCAATATGCCGATACCATGCTTCTTCAGGGCAGCCACTGCTTGGTCGTAGTCCTCCACGTCGCAGGCCACGTGATGCAAACCTTCTCCTTTTTGTTCCAGAAACTCTTTGTAGACGCTCGGACCGGTCAGCGGCTGGATCAGCTCCCATTGGATATTTCTGATCTGGGTCAGGGCTAGCTTCATGGTGAACGACGCAGGCTTGCCACGGAGGGTGGTGTTGGTCACTGCCGGGGGCTGGAAAGTATAAATATGCCAAGGTCCGATGCCGAAGAGGTCCCAGTAGCGCTCCATCGCTTTCTGGAGATCCTTGACCACCACGCCAATCTGCAGCACCTGCTTTATCTTTACCTTTTCTGCGCTTGCCATAGATCTTCCTCCTTTATTTTTAAACCTATCTTGAAAGGTCGGCAAAGATGAACCAGGACGCCGCTTAGCAGTATTATACTAGACGAGCCATTGCACTGCCACAGTAGTGGGGCAACACGCAGACCCGAAAACTTGGCACTACCTGTATCCCTGAAAGATGGTACTTTTGTTACCTGACGTTAAAAAGCTACCATATTAGCCAAGCTGCTTGCAAAGGCGGTAAATAACTAAACTACTAGTTCAAGCCCACCACCGCACACTGTTTTCAAAACGTTAACGAGGTGCAGGCATAAGACTCTGCCAAGCCGCACCAAGACTTCATTAGCTGGAAGGGGATTTATATCAAGGCTGGTAATGTTGTGGCCTTAATTTACTATTTTCCCCACGCCTCTTTCATTAGGTCAGTGTTGAAGATGTACTCCTTCACTGCCACTGCCTTACCGCCCTTTGCCCTGACTATGGTCACACCGCTGTTATGGAACTCCCTCCCTTTGCGGTTGGTCACGTCAATGTCCCACTCCACTGCGATGTTGTTCGTTGCTCCCAGGGCAAATATATTGGAGACGAATACTTCTTTAACGGTGAAGTGTATTTTGGGATACTGCCCCATCCATTTCACGAAGCCAGCTTCAATTGCTTTCTTGCCTTTCGTCTCCCCGCTTATGGGGACATTACCGGGGAAGGTCCAGGTGGCATCCTCTGCCCAACCAGCCACGACTTTAGCAAGGTCGCGCCGATTGAGCGCATCAAAACTAGAACGAGCCATTCTTTTTGCTATTACTGCACCGATCATTTCTGAATACCTCCTTTTCTTGAATGATGTCAGTTCGTTCATTAGGGGTTTCAATAACCCACAGCTTCATGATAGCACTAATTAGAGTGTGGGGGAAGAGCTTAGACTTTGGAGTTCAACAAACGCTTGAATGTGACATTACGAACGTTTGTCACGTAGTTGAACATTCTGAGTTAATGTGACCTAAGTGAAGCTAAACTGGGCGTACAAGACTTGAACTTGTGACCTCTTGCGTGTGAAGCAGTCTTGTTAAAAGGCGGAGGCCGCTTGCCTCCTTTCTGGATTCCATTATATCGCCTTGATGCAGTTGTGGTCAATCTCTCTACTTGTCGTCTTGGGGTTACGATTGCACAATCTGGACTATTGTTACTATGTAGATCCAAGTCTTTTATGCTAACTAGAAATCAGCATTCCTTAACTCAAGGTATTTCGATTCTTGATTATCACCGAGAAACGATCTCCAATTAGCGCTCATTAGGATTGGTGGATAAACGACCTCATTTATTAGTTCATCTCTTCCGAACCAACTAACTTCAACTATCCCTTCATCAATTGCACCTTGCGTCTTTTCTACTTGCCCATCGGCGATACTGCAAAGGAACCAAAACTTAACCATTCTATAGCGACTAGAAAGTAAATCTTCAACGAAGAGTAGTCTGTAAGGATTAACTTGGAGTCCTGTCTCCTCTTTCACTTCCCTCATCAAAGCCTGGGTAATACTCTCGTCGTCGCTGTCCACACCTCCACCTGGTCCAACAAGATAACTCTCCTGTGCCGAACGTTTATATCTGACAAGCAGAATCTTCTCCTCTTGCATTATTATGGCTCCGGCAGCAATTCTTTGTTCTCTATTCATTTTTCTCATATCCACGACCAAAATCTAGTCGAACTGCGTTGTTAATATAGCATACTCTGAATGAACGAGAGTCGCAGTTTGAATCCTCGTAAACAAACCGCCCAATTGTGACACTAGTTAGCTTTCGTTCGCTATGGTTTTTAGCTTCCACAACCGCTTCACCCATGTGTTGCCATAAGAGTGTAGCTTGCTTAAAACCATTTCATTGCAGAGCTTCAACGTGTAGTTTTCTGGGCAGGTCACCATCATTCCCAATCTTAGCGTAGAAAACAGACTACCTACGATTGGCAGACAAAGAAAGTCCTACCTCTAACGATGTTTGGTCCATCCTCGTAAGTCCAGATACGAACCTTCCCGAACAACATCTCAAGATCCTGTTTCACTTTCTGTGAAGAGAAAGAGGTTTCCTTAATGTTGTCCTCATTGAGTTCGTAGAGGTTGTCTCTTACCCTCTTGAATATCTTTATGTTCCAATTAATTATATTTTCGCCTGTCTTTGTCACCTTCACATTCAGGTACACATCGTCCTTCTCTTGCATCAACCCCGGTGACTTGGACAGATGATCAAGCCTCTCCAGCGTATTCATGTCAAACATAAAGACACCACCGGGATTCAGGTGATTCCGAACACAACTGAATGTCTTGACCCAATCTTCGTAGCTAAGAAGGTGGTTAATAGAGTCGAACATACATATTACGAGATCAAATTTCCTGTTCAGTTTGAAGTCTGCCATGTTCATCTCGAATAATGGTACATTTGGCAGTTTCTTTTTCGCCTGTGCCAACATCGAAGCCGATATATCGATACCCGAAATTTCATATTCATCGATAAAATGCTGGAGAAGGTTCCCCGTTCCGCAGGCAAGTTCCAGAAGAGACCGTGGATTATCGGCATACTCCCGGATTGTTTCTTTAATAAACCTCAAGCACCACTCGTAATCTGAGTTAAACAGATCATAAACTTCGCTATAGTACTGATATAGATTCATGTATTTCTCCCCAAATTAGGAGGTGGATTCAGAAATCATACTACCACATTGTATGACGTGGAACAAATCGCTAAAAAGTGCAGTGTGAGCTCCCAACTAGTAAGTACCTTGACCGAGGTGTCTTTGTCTTCACCGTCAGTTAAGATAGGGTAAAGCCAGTTCCAGAAGGCGCTGGGCCTCCGGAACCTGTTTTTTGGACAGGTTGAAATGGACTGCCCGCTTTTTGTCTGACGGGCCCGAGAGGTGAAAACGTAGCTGCGATTGGAAGGAGCGGCGCGTTACCTCAACAGAGGCGATTTCATCATAGGGAATAGCGAAGCTCCTTGGGTTGGCACTGGCCAGCTCATTCGGGGTCATAGCCTGCAGGCTAAGACGTTTTTCTTGCGTGCTTCTCTTCCGTTTGAGTTCTTCTCTTCCTGCCGACCAGAAGCTACCCACAAACATAGCCTGCCACACGGAGGTGAACTTTGGGTTATATGCCGGATACTGGATGCTAACTGCTATCACCCTTTCGGTGGTGAAAAAGAGGTCGTAGACCATATCGGGGGTATGGCCGCT
Source organism: uncultured Dehalococcoidales bacterium (assembly GCA_964533385.1). Classification (GTDB taxonomy): domain Bacteria; phylum Chloroflexota; class Dehalococcoidia; order Dehalococcoidales; family BS750m-G39; genus CAZHLO01. The sequence goes on from CAZHLO010000013.1 coordinate 4,937, forward strand.
GACGCCGACCAGTGAGCCGATAATTTTCTCCGTGATGTGGTTACCTCCAGAATAACTTGAGCTTCTTGCGACTGATGGAGCGGGAGATGGGACTCGAACCCGCGACCACCTGCTTGGAAGGTTACCCAGAGACAAGTTAGTAATGGCTTGTTAGACCAACCGCTTGCCTCCTTTCCGGTTCCATTCTACCTCACAGCGTTACGATAGTCAATCTCCACTTGCATTTAGGGTCCGGGCCTGCGAGCAAACACTTCTTCACTTCGTGCCCTGTTTACCTGCTCACAAGTAGATGCAAAACAAATAAGAACGTAAACACGCCACAAGAAACTCTATGCTGGCAAAATACCTAAGTTCTCTTTTCCCCTTACATCATCGAGTACAGCTTTCTCAGTGCCTCATTCTCCATCTCAAGCTCTCTTACCCTCTTTGACGTGTATCAAATGATATATCATTTTGTCCCGTAGTGAAAATTATCCACTGTTCATGGATATGCAGAACTTGCTCACGCCTGTGGTGATGGACATGCCCTATCTGGAACCATCGGTTAATCATGGATATGAGTAGAAACTGACCATTGTGGGAAGATAAGCCACGGTAAGCGATAGGGCAGACGTACGTAGACATCGCGGCAAACCGCAGGATACAAAACGATGGAAAGTTCAACACATGTCACAATAAGATGAATTGTGACATGAGCAGAAGGGGCTTCGCTTTTGTATCCAGGATGACTTTTTACGTATGATGTAAGTATACTTAACATCAACTCGGACGTAAGATATAATAAGGAGGTAAAAAATGCCTATTGTTCATGTAGATTTCTGGGAGGGCGTTGGAGAGGAGAAAGTTAAGACGATGATACGGGGTATAACCAATGTCATGGTGGATTTGGGCATCCCGGAAAATGCTGTAGAAGTAATCGTCTATGAGATTCCCAAAACGCACTGGGGCATTGGCGGTGAGCCGGCTTCCGAAAAACTCAAAGACATATCACCACCCAAGTAGTATCTCACCTTCGCGGGTTATGATACGAAAATGGTTCAAATCCTTTTATATTAATGCAAATTTGATTCTTCTAGGGAGGATTTTATGGGTGCTGGTAAACAGGCTATTGTTACCACAAGAAAAGGTAAGGTAGATGGCGATTTTCAAAACGGCCTATATGTTTTTAAAGGCATCCCATACGCCGCTGCGCCCGTAGGTAATCTGCGTTGGATGCCTCCGCAAGCGGTAAAATCCTGGAGCGGCGTAAGACCGGCAAAAAAGTATGGAGCCATGGCCCCGCAAAACCTGATGGCAGCACCAAGCGATTCTCCCGGCATACCTGACTTTGGTGACGTGCCCCAGAGCGAAGACTGTCTTTTCCTCAATATCTGGACACCGGGATTGGATGACGCTCGTCGTCCAGTCATGTTTTGGATACACGGTGGCGCTTTTATCATCGGTTCGGGCACGGAGTCATTCTTGGAGGGCGGCAAACTGGCAAAACGTGGAGATATCGTGCTGGTAAGTGTCAACTACCGGCTTGGCGCTTTGGGATTCATGAACCTGAAGGAAATTACCTCCGGTAAAATACCAGCTACCGGGAATGAAGGATTACTCGACCAGGTTGCGGCACTCGAATGGGTGCAGGGAAATATCGCCGCTTTCGGCGGTAACCCGGATAATATCACTGTTTTTGGTTTTTCCGCTGGTGGTATGAGTATCGGCACGTTACTGGCAATGCCTGCTGCACGCGGCAAATTCCATAAAGCGATAAACCGAAGCGGTGCTGCCAATGTTATCGGTACCCTAGATAAGGCTGTTGAAATATCAAACCAGTTTCTTAATATACTCGGTCTGAATAGTAAAGATGTAGATGGTCTACGTAATCTCACCACACAGCAGCTCCTGGAGGGCCAGCAACAGCTGAGTATCAAACTACGTGAGGCTGAATACCGGGCTACACCATTTCAACCGGTAGTAGATGGAACAGTACTCCCGGAAGTGCCGATGATAGCCATTAAAAAAGGCTGTGCTAAAAGTATAACACTCATGGCGGGCAACAGCCGCGATGAACTGAAGGCAATGAATTCTATGGATCCCACTATGAGTCATATAGATGAAGCAGGAATGATCAAGAGGTTAAACACAATGCTACCGCCGGACCTAGTTCCTGGACTGGTACAAGCTTATCGTGACGCTTTGCAGCAACGCGGCAATAAAGTTACGCCTTTAGAGATTTTGGGGAGTATAAACACTGACATGATGTTCCGGATACCTACTATCCGTTTGGTAGAAGCGCAACGTGATAACGGGGTGCCAGCATATAACTACCTGTTTACTTACAAATCGCCCGCTATGGGCGGAGCCCTGGGCGCAATGCACGGGCTGGATAATCCTTTCCTTTTCGGGAGTCTCGATGCTGATTTTACCGGCAATAGCCCGGAAGTTGAAAACCTGGCGGTCAAGATACAGGATTCCTGTATTGCTTTTGCGCGTACCGGCGACCCATCCTGCGATAGTACTGGTACGTGGCCAGTTTATGGGGAGAGCCGTATGACGATGATCTTTGATATAGATACCAGGATTGAAACCGCGCCTTTCGAGGCGGAACGTAAGGCTTGGGACAGCTATGACTTGTTATCCACAACGCCTATATAAAAACCTTATTTTATAAATCGATATAATTTTTGGGCAGGAAAACAACCGAGATTAAACAAAACTGACTATTGTTGGATCAGCAGGGTTAGGTTTTGAAGTGAGCTTCAGAATATGGTAAAGTGTTTCCCGCACAATTTATTGAAAGGAGCGAAGGTATTATGATAACAAACAAAACCATGAAGTCAATACTTGCCCGCCGCAGCTACAAGGGCTTTAAAAGCGACCCTATCAGCGATGATATTCTGGAAACAATACTGACCGCGGGGAAATATGCCCCCACCGGTATGAACCGACAACCCTGGCACTTTACCGTGGTGAAGAGTAAAGAGGGCAAAGAAATGTTCAAAGCCGCTATCAAGAAAATGCTGGAAAAAAGAGGTCCGTTTGGTCCTGGCAGGCCAGGCGGCCCCCCCGGGCCACCGCCCCCACAGGCGCCGGGGACAATAACATTGCCAGAGGAAGAGTTCAGAGGGGCGCCCGTCCTGATTATTGTTTCCGGTGACACTTCAATGTGGACATCCCACACGGACTGTGTGCTAGCCGCCGAGAACATGTTCATCGCCGCCGCCTCGTTCGGTATCATGTCCGGCTTTTCTGGTATGACGGTAAAGGACCTGTTCGCCGACCCTGAAGTCAAAAAGCAGTTTAAAATTCCCGATGGCTACGATGTATATGCGGCGGCATTTTTTGGCTATCCGCTTGGAGAGGTCAAGGACAGAGGCCCCAGAAAAGAAGGCACCGTCACGATACTTTAGGCCAGTACTGATTTTGTCTGACATTGGTTGCGGAAGGTATAGTTCAGGACTTCATACAACAAATACTCAGATCGTTAAATGAACCTGCATTGCACTTTCTAGCGTTCTGTTACCGGGGGATATAATGGTTCGCTTTTCACCTATTGGTAATTACTTATAAATACCGTATTCCATAGCGGCTTCCATAAAGACGCGCAAGTTTTCCGGGTTTTCTGCTTCGTTTACCGCGGCACCGCCAGACAGAACATAACCGCCACCTGGAGCACAAGTCTCGATAAGCCTACGGCAGTATTCTTTTACCTCTTTAGCTGTGCGGGTAATCACTAGCGAAGAAGGCACGTTTCCAGCAATGCAGCATGTACTGCCAACAATCTTTTTGGCATTTACCATATCGGTCTTGTCAAACTGCCACATCACCCACCCCTTGGGGAAATCTTTGATATACTCTAACCTGTGATTATATTGTCCCTCGGCAAACAGTGATACCATAATACCCTCGTCGATTAAAGCCAGGATGACCTTTCTCAAGCTGGGCCAGTAGAATTTTTCAAACTGCTTATTGGACATAAAGGTATCATCGCCCTTATGCAATGGGAAAGCCACCGAGAAGCCGCCGGAAGCATTGACACTGTCTATCAACCTCGGTATGGTCTGTTCGGTAATCATGTCAATTGCTTCCAGGAGTTTCTCTGGCTGGCGGTACATATCTATGACGGTCCCCCGTGTTCCTCTCAGGAAGTCCCCTATTACATCAAAGGGGGCGAGCGCTAGACCGCCCATCCCCACCGGGAATCCAGCCGATACCATATCCATATTGAAGACCATAAGCTCTTTCTGCCACTTTTCCATTTCTTCGCCGGCATTTATCAGCGCCTGAAAAGCAGCCCGCATCTCTGGTCTAGAAAAGGGGAAAGCCATCACCATGGTCATGCCCATTAGAGAGTTAAGCGGTGGGAAATTCTTCAACTCCTCGGCGGCGCCAATGGTACGAGGCACAAGTACCCTAAAAGAGAAGTCTGAAGGGTCTTTCATAAGGGCATCATATTCATTAGCCTGCATGTACGCTTCTTCCACAAACTGATAGGTATTAACATTGTCACCCAATCCGTGTCCCGGCCATTTATAGGGTTTATACTTGAGGAGTTCCAGCACCGTTCCAGACCAAACAAAGCCCGGTCCCATGAAACTATCCATATCCTCATAAAAATCATTCATAAACCTTGTCCAAGACTCCCGTAACGCCTTGTAATCATACATAACTTTCTTGAGGTTCCATCCAGCGTAATAAGCCGGGTAGTTACCAACTGGCAGTGTTACCGGTACCCGATCTGGCTCTTTGCACATGAAGGCATCCAGCATGCGGGTGACTCTTTCCTTGTAGAATCTTTCTGCCCTCGCATCACGAAATTTCGCACCAGGCGGAGAAATGTAATTCTTCAGCCTTTCCTCTCGCTTTTGCTCGGGGGTTAACTCAGACCATCGTTTCTCCATGTTAATTATCTCCTTTGAATAATATTAAACTCCTAAATCAGGACTTTATCACTACCATTATTCTGTTATTCCTGCTTTCTTTCTCTGACAGACTAATAGTTTTTATTTTTGTTGCGTGTGAGAGCCGGTGTACACTCTGGAAGGCCCGGCGGTAAAGACTAGTGTTGGCTTCCTAATATCGTGAAATTTCCACGGGCAGTGTGTTAAACCTTTCGGTATGCATACTAGTGAGCTCTTGTTAATATAGTGTGTCTCGTCACCGAGAACGATACTCATCGTACCCCCCAGGTCATGGGGATTTTGGGGGTCTGCTCCTACCATGGCGATGACCTCTTCCCAGTCATGGCTATGCTCCGGTGCCGGTGCTGCGCCGGTGCCTTCGTATATCCAGACAAAGTCCACGTAAAAAGAGCCTTCCGCTACATTGTCCTCCAGGTGCATAACGCGGGCACCTTTAACTGTGGACTCAGGTGGGGGTTTTGGAGGGGTACCGGTTGTGCCTCCACGGAATTCGACAACCTCCGTAATAACTTTACATCTGGATGCTGCCACACTTTTGGCCGGCTTGCTACCCGATGCTAGGGATTCGCTACCACCTGCTGATGTCCTAGTGTACTTTGTCGAAGGAGACATGGTAACAAAAAAGACTGGTTTGTCTATCCTGTTGAATATAATCGGGCAATGTCTGGCTCCAGCAGGAACGAATATGAGGCAGGTCTTATTCAGGACATGCTTTTCACCATCCAGCCAGATAGTAATCTTTCCCCCTAGGTCCTGCGGGTCTTCCCGGTTTGAGCCGATGAACCCGATAACCTCATCGAAATCGTGGACGTGGGGTTCCTCTACGGTATCTTCGGACGAACCTTTCCAGAGCCACACGCAATCAACATAAAACATGTCTTTTATTATCTCGCCATCAACGGATAGCAGATGGGTCGATTCTATCATTGACTTTCTTTTGGGTCTCTCGGCTTCAAACTTCGCCCGGACTTCCGGCGGAATGGGCCTGGGTCCGGTAACTATATACTTCGAATACTTCAGCGCAGTCATATAATCTTCCTGCATACTTTCCGGATAAGGCGTGAGAGATTATAGCACATACTGTAAGCCAAATACAGTGCTCTCCAGAAAGCAGTTTGAGAGAAAGTAGGCTAACGGACAAACCAAACCTTGGATTCAATATCAAGCAATTTCAGGTTAGCTTTTTAATTAATCAGCATACCTTTGTAGCTACAGTCAGTCTATCACTATTCTCCTAATATGACCTTTAATGTCACAATTCTGACAATTGTGCAATAGGCTATTGACAACCACGATGATGAAGACTAGACTCAAG
>CAZHLO010000014.1:0-10910 GCA_964533385.1 uncultured Dehalococcoidales bacterium
CCGGAAAAGGCAGACCTGGCGACTATAGACCTGTCCTTTATCTCGGTGGAAAAGGTAATACCCTCGGTAGCTCAACTGCTGAAAGGTGAAGGCTATTTACTGGTGCTCATCAAACCACAGTTTGAGGCTAAGCGAAATGAGGTGGGTAAGGGGGGCATAGTCAGGCAGCCTACTGTCCATGCCCGGGTTCTGGGAAGGTTTACTAACTGGATGATAGACCATGGCTTCAGGTTGGGGGGACTGGTGGCTTCGCCCATCCTTGGTGCTTCCGGGAATAAGGAGTTCTTCGTCCTGTTGAGGTTGGCATAATGCCCACCAGAGATTTTAATCTGGAAGTAGATGGACTGGATATTTTCAGTCGGCTTTATCTACCTCCCGGTGATATGCCATACCCAACAGTTTGTGTCTGCCATGGTATCTCGGCAGGTATTCATGACCCCAGTGATAGGGGCTACCCCTTTTTAGCGGAGCAAATTTGTCGCCACGGCTTCGGCGTATTGCTCTTTAACTTCCGGGGGACGGGGGCTAGTGGCGGGAACCTTGATATCCTGGGTTGGACCAGAGACCTTAAGGCGGTAATTGATTATCTATGCACTTTACCTGAGGTGGATAGGTCTCGTCTATCGCTGCTTGGCTTTAGCGCCGGGGCGGCGGTTTCCATCTATGTCGCCTCGCAGGAGAGAAGGGTATCATCGGTTGCCGCCTGTGCTTGCCCGGCCGAGTTTACCAAGCTTGATGAACCATGCTCTCTCATTGACCATTTCCGCAGTATTGGTATTATCAGGGATAAAGATTTTCCCCCCTCCACCCAGGAGTGGCTTAACGGCTTCAAGCTGGTTAAGCCCATCAATTATGTGGCTAAGATTCCCCCTCGGCCATTGCTACTCGTGCATGGCAGCAAGGATGAGACGGTACCGCTCGCTGACGCCCACAGGCTATATGCTCGGGCAGGGGAGCCAAAGAAGCTTGTCATCGTTGATGGGGCAGGACACCGGCTGCGGCACAGTGGTGAGGCGATGGCTATAGTTTTGGACTGGCTTAAGCAGGTTAATAAATTGACCTCTAAATAGAAATTGGTTTATAATTAAATTAAGAGGCAAAGTTGTACGAGTCTTGCGGCGTTTTTGGCGTCTATGCCCCTGGCGAGGATGTAGCTCGACTTACCTTTTTTGCTTTATTTGCTCTTCAGCACCGCGGTCAAGAGAGCGCCGGTATTGCTACCTCTAATGGCAAGAAGCTCCAGGTCTACGCCAAGATGGGGCTGGTCTCTCAGGTTTTTACCGAGGATTCTCTGAGCCAGCTCGGCGGTGATTTTGCCATCGGCCATAATCGCTACTCAACTAGAGGTTCCAGCCGAATAACTAACGCCCAGCCAATTGTTGTCGGCAAGGGTTCAGATACTATGGCCATAGCCCATAACGGGAATATCGTTAACGCTGAGCACCTGCATCAAGAACTCTCCGACTTGGGCTATACCTTCCATACCTCCACCGATACCGAGGTTATCGCTAACCTTATTCTCTCTTCCCCGGCTAAAAACTGGGTAGACAAGATACGCTATGCCATGCACCGGCTCCAGGGGGCATATTCTCTAACTCTCCTTACCAATAATAGTTTGTATGGGGTTCGTGACCCCTTTGGTGTCCGCCCGCTGTGCCTGGGGTCTATTGATAGCGGCTGGGTTATCGCTTCGGAAAGCTGTGCCCTTGACCATATTGGAGCCAGTTTTATGAGGGAGATTGCGCCCGGGGAGATAGTTTCTATCACCGAGAATGGTGTTGATAGTTACCGGGAAGAGGTTGGTAGAAGGGCTTTATGTGTCTTTGAGTATATCTACTTTGCCCGCCCTGATTCGGTGATTAACGGTCGGCTGCTTTACCCGGCACGACTGGCTATGGGTAAGGGGCTGGCTCAGGAACACCCGGTGGATGCCGATTTGGTTATGGGTGTGCCTGATTCCGCAACGGCGGCTGGCATTGGCTATTCCCGCGAGTCGGGCATTCCCCTGGGTGAGGGGCTGATCAAGAACCGCTATGTCGGGCGCACCTTTATCGAGCCTGACCAGCGCATCAGGGACCTCGGTGTTAAGCTGAAATTTAACCCCCTACCCCAACTACTTGATGGCAAACGGGTGGTGGTGACTGACGACAGCATTGTTCGTGGCACCACCACCCCTAAAGTAGTTAAGCTGTTGAGGAGGGCGGGGGCTAAAGAGGTGCATATGCGTATCTGTGCCCCGCCTATCCGTTACCCCTGCTTCTTCGGTGTTGATATGGCTACCCGCTGGGAGCTGATTGCGGCTCAAAAGACTATACCCGAGGTTAGGGATTTTATCGGGGCGGACTCGCTGGGCTATTTGAGCATTGATGGACTGATTAAAGCGGTGGCTTTGCCCAAGGATATCTTTTGTCTGGCTTGCTTCACCGGCGACTACCCCATACCGGTGCAAATTGAAATGGATAAGCTGGCACTGGAGACCACGCCGGCTAAGAATATAGCAGCCCCTTTGGCATAAAGTAGCGATAAGCTAAGACAGCCGACTATCTCGCTTGACACCAGGACCTGAATCCATTATTAAATAGCTATTAACTAATTCTCCAATATCCATATAAGGAGGACTATATAATGGGTTATTTTACTATACTGACAGCTATACCCGGCTTCTTTTTGAGTTCTTTCTTCTTGATGCTTCTCTGGGGGGTTATTGCCCCGGACTTGGGGATAGATAAGATAGGCTATCCCATGGCGATGCTGGTGACCATTACCCTCTGGCTCGCCGTAGCACCGCTGGCGGTGGCTGGTCGAAGAAAAAGAGATTAGCTGCTATTTCTGCTAGCAGATTTTAATTACAGGAGGCAAGCCGATTAAAGAGACCTATGCCAAGGCTGGCGTTAATATTGAGATTGCAGCTAAGGCCAAAAAGCTGATTAGTAAGCATGCCCGCTCAACCTGTGGTCCTGAGGTCTTGGGTGACGTTGGTTTTTTTGGCGGGCTTTACGAATTTAAAGGGTATCATCAGCCCGTTCTGGTCTCCAGCGTCGACCAGGTGGGCACGAAGACGAAGATTGCGGCAGCACTAGGTAGACACGATACCGTTGGCATTGATATTGTCAGCCACTGCGTCAATGATATCTTCACCTGTGGTGCCGAACCGCTTTTTTTCTTAGATTACATTGGTATGGGCAAGATGGTGCCAGAGAAGATTGAAGCCATTGTTCGGGGGCTGGCCAAGGCTTGCCGTGAGGTTGGCTGTGCTCTTATCGGCGGCGAAACCGGCGAAATGCCAGGCCTGTATGCCACTCCGGAAGACTATGATCTGGTTGGCTTCATAATAGGTGTGGTGGAGAAAGAGAAGATTATCATAGGGAAGAAGATAGCTGCTGGCGATACCATTATTGGCTTGCCCTCCAGCGGACTTCATACCAACGGCTATTCTCTAGTGAGAAGGATTTTTGGTGTCGACCAATCTATTTTAAATACCTACTACCCTGAGTTAGGTCGAACCTTGGGCGAGGAGCTCCTGGAGCCTCACCGCTGCTACTATCGTCGGCTAAAGCCGCTGCTTCCGGTTATTAAGGGCATGGCCCATATCACTGGCGGCGGTCTGATTGATAATGTCCCCCGCGTTCTACCCGATGGTCTGGCGGCAAAATTTGATAGCCAAGCCTGGACTATGCTCCCTATTTTCCGCCTTATTCAAAAGAAGGGCAATGTTGACCGCAACGAGATGTATCATGTCTTTAATATGGGCATCGGTATGGTTATAATTTGCTCAACCAGCGATGCCGACCATTTCACCAAAGCCCTGCCCGAGGCTAAACTTATCGGCGAGGTGATAGAGCAGAGGGGAAAGAAGAGGGTAGTTATTGAGTAAAGTAGAAACCTATCCCCCTTACCCCCTTCCCTTGGGAATTTATGAAGGGAAGGGGGAGTGTAGTGAGAGGGGGCGAAGCCCCCTCTCTAAAACCACTTCCCGTTACGGAGAGGGATAAAAAGGAGAGTCAAAGAGAGGCGAAGCCTCTCTTGTAAACCACTTCCCCCTCTCCCTTGAGGGAGAGGGGGATAAAGGGGGTGAGGGTGAAACCGATAAACGGAGGTATTTTGTATGCGAGCCATCATCAGTGTCTCTGATAAAGCCGGCGTAACCGATTTTGCTAAAGGTTTAAGCCAGCTCGGCTTTGAAATCTTCTCCACCGGCGGCACCAAAAAAGTACTGGCGGAGGCTAAAATTCCGGTAAAAAGTGTCTCCGAGATTACCGGCTTCCCCGAGATTCTTGACGGCAGAGTAAAGACCCTGCACCCCATGGTTCATGGCGGCATTCTGGCCAACCGTAAAATAGCTGCCCATATGGAAGAGCTGGCTAAAAATAAAATTGAAACGATTGACTTGGTGGTGGTTAACCTCTACCCCTTTGTCCAGACGGTAGCTAAAGAGAATGTCACCCTTGATGAGGCACTGGAGAATATTGATATCGGCGGGCCGACAATGATTCGGGCGGCCGCCAAGAACTTTACTAGCGTCATCGTGCTGGTTGACCCTGCTGACTATCAGCCGGTTCTGGAAAAACTAAAAAGGGGTGATTTGCCTCTGGCGGAGCGCAAGCGCCTAGCGCAGAAGGCTTTCCAGCATGTGGCTGTCTATGATACCGCCATTTCCCAATACCTCAGGCAGGATACCGAAGGCTTTCCCGAGGAGATGACCATTGCCATGAAGAAACGCTACGGCCTTCGCTACGGCGAAAACCCCCACCAGCAGGCTGCCTTCTATGCTGAGCTGGCGGTGGGAACATCAATAGATACTGGCATCACCTGGGCGAAGCAGCTAGGGGGTAAGGAGCTTTCTTTTAATAACATCCTTGATGCCGACGCCGCCTGGGGGGTAGTAACTAACTTCTCAACACCCACGGTCGCTATTATCAAGCATACCAACCCCTGCGGTCTGGCCAGTCATGATGATATCGCCGAAGCCTATCGGCGTGCCTTTAGCGGCGATGAAGTGGCTGCCTTCGGTGGCATTGTTGCTGCCAACCGCCCCGTTACCCTGGCTATGGCTGAGGCAATGAAACCGGTCTTCTATGAGATAGTTATCGCCCCAGAGTATGAGTCAGAGGCGCTGAAGTTACTGAAGAGCAAGAAGGACTTGCGTATTCTTGTTGCTGAACTACCACCGGGTTATGGTAAGGCGCCGGCAGGCTATCTGGATTTTCGCCGGGTGAAGGGCGGATTTTTAGTCCAGAACTCAGACTCTCTTTCCGAGGATAGTGTCAACTTAAAAACGGTAACTAAACGCCAGCCAACGCCGGCAGAAATAAGTGATTTGCTCTTTGCCTGGAGGGCGGTTAAGCATATAAAGTCTAACGCCATTGTGCTGGCTAAGGATAAGACACTCCTGGGAATGGGGGCTGGGCAGCCCAGCCGCATTGTCAGTGCTCAGATAGCTATTGAGAAAGCTGGGGACAAAGTTATGGGCAGTGTCCTGGCTTCAGACGCCATGTTCCCCTTTTCCGATGTGGTCGAGGCGGCAGCCAAGGCAGGGGTTACCGCCATTATCCAGCCCGGCGGCTCAATAAGGGACGAGGACTCAATTAAGGCGGCTGATGCCCGTAATATGGCGATGGTTTTTACCGGCACGAGGCACTTCAGGCATTAAGCTCTAATTTGGGAGGGAGGCTATGGCTAATGTAGTTCTGGTTTCGGATATGCTCAGGGGTTTTCTGGAGGAGGGTTATCCTCTGTATTGCGGGGAGAGGGCTCGCCGCATTATCCCCAGCGTTCAACGTCTGCTGGAGCGGGAACTTGCCCGGGGCTCCAAGGTATTCTTCCTCTGTGACCAGCATGCCCCCGATGACCCTGAGTTCAGCATGTTCCCCCCGCATGCCATTGAGGGCACTGCTGAGGCTGAGGTCATCCCGGAGTTAGCCAAATATAAGGGCGAGGTAATACCCAAGAGGACCTATAGCGCATTTTTTGACACCTCACTTGAGGAAAAGCTGAAGAAGCTGAAGCCGGAGAAGCTGATTGTCTGCGGGGTGTGTACTCATATCTGTGTATTGTATGCCGTGGCTGATGCCAGAATCCGTGGTTATGAAGTAGAGGTGCCTGTCGACTGTGTTGCCTCCTTCGATGAAAAGGCACACCACTCTGCTCTGGAGCACATGGAGCAGGTACTGGGAGCTAAGTTGACCAACCTGGGGGTTAGCCGGGCTAAGCCAGCCAAGTTTGAACCTGCTGAGGCGGTCTTATCCGGGGAGACGGCTGATGTCTACTTCGCCCGCACCGTAGAAATATTGCGTAAGGAAGGGCTCAACCCGGTGGCGACAATGGAGTTCTTTGCCGGCAGGGGAGGGGTATTCTGCGGCATAGAGGAGGTCAAGGCACTTTTGAGCCGGGTTTTGCCTGAGGGCAACCGTGAGGTGTGGGCTCTGGCTGAGGGTGAGACCATGAAGGAGAAGGAAGTAGCGTTGCGCATCACTGCTCCCTATCAGAGCTACGGACTTTATGAGACGGCGATAGACGGCATTCTAGCCTATTGCAGTGGCTGGGCTACTGCTGCCCGGGAATGTGTCGAAGCCGCCCAGGGCATACCGGTCATCAGCTTCGGCGCCCGCCATGTTTATCCTTCGGTGGCGGGAATAATGGATTACTCAGCTATTGTTGGCGGTTGCGCTGGCTGCTCCAGTATCGCTGGAGCTAAGCTGGCTGGTATTGAGCCTTCAGGGACTATGCCTCATGCCCTGATTTTAATTATAGGGGATACGGTTAAGGCTACCCAGGCCTTTGATAAACATATGCCGACTAGTGTTCCCCGCGTTTCCCTGGTTGATACCTTTAAAGATGAGGCGGAGGAGGCGGTGCTGGTGGCTAAGGCTCTGGGTAAGAAACTGGACAGCGTGCGTCTTGATACCCCTCCGGAGCGGGGCCGGGTTACCCCTGACCTGGTCAAGGAGGTCAGAGCCAGGCTGGATTTAGCTGGTTTTAAAAAGGTTAAGATTTTTGTCAGCGGCGGTATTAGTCTGGAGCGTATCAAGCAGTTTGTTGAGGCCGGGGCACCAGTGGATGGCTTTGGCGTCGGTAGCTATATCACCAGTGCCAAGCCCATTGATTTTACCGCCGACCTTCATGAGATAGAAGGCAAGCCAATTGCCAAGCGGGGCCGAGTCCCCGGCATTACCCCCAACCCCAGGCTAAAGCGGATATTGTAAAAGATTATTTTGAACCCTATCCCCCTTCCCCTTATTAAGGGGAAGGGGGAATGCTTTTTAAAAAGAGGGGCTAGCGCCTCTCTTAAACACCCGATTAAGTTGGATTGTCCCCTTTTATTAATGGAGAGTTTTAGAGAGGCGAAGCCTCTATAGGGTGGGTGGGAAGAAAGAGATAAGTTAAAAACAGGGGGTGGGGCTAATCTAGCCCCCCTTAAATTCCAGGCGCAGAACCTTTTTGGTTGTAGCGGTGACCTTCACTCGCTCATCTATACGCCAGCCAACCACCCATATAATATGCTCAGGGGAACAGACAATGGGGACTTGCCCGCGCCAGGTGCGAGGAATCTTGGCATCTATCATAAACTCGTTTAGTTTCTTGGATTGATTTAAGCCCAGTGGCTGGAACCTGTCCCCCCGCTGGCGAGGTCGCACCAGCAGCCTATCGCCGGTCTTGTCAAGGTCAAAGTGGGCAGTAAAATTGTCCTTCTCTGTCATCCCTTTCTGGTCTGCGATGGTTGCCTCTATGCGCCAGCCCGGTATAACGGTTTCGCCGGGAATGTTTAATTGGAACTCGTCTCTTAGAAGGGGGAGGGGGGATAGGGCGGCAAAGTCCGAGGTCAAGCGATATTGGTTGTATTCTATGGAGAAGATTAGGCCTCCGGGCAGGCTGAGCCTTTTCCCCGCTGGCTTGGTCGCCAGGGCCATCATTTCTTCAATGTGGCGCATTTCAATGTCCCTGGCACTGCCCAGCAGCCTCTCCACTGCTGCCCTGAGCAGGTATCGCTTCAATGCGGAGGGCAATTGGTCAAATTTCCTCCTGTCTAAAACGATGGTTTTCTCGTGTTGTTGTGCTATCTCATCCCATAATCGGGCAATCTGCTCATCCAGAAAATCGATGTCATCGCTGGCAATGCGACCGGTTCGGAGCAGGGTTTCAGCTAGGCGCGGGTTATAACTCTCAAGCAGGGGCAGGAGCTGCTGGCGGATTCTGTTTCTTAGCGGCGATAGAGAAAGGTTAGAGGCATCCAGCCGGGGCATAAGCTGATGCTGGTGGCAGTAGTCTTCTGTCTCCTGATGACTTATCTCCAGCAGGGGTCTTATTATAGTCAGGCTATTTACCGCCGATTGCCAGATGGTAACTGGTTGTAGTCCCCGCAGCCCTCTGGTTCCAGTTCCCCGGATGAGGTGCATCAGTATAGTCTCTATGTGGTCCTCCATGGTGTGTCCCACCGCCACCCGCTCCGTGCCGATGGCTTTCGCTACCTCAGCCAGGAAGCTATAGCGAACCTCACGGGCGGCTTCTTCCAGTGAAAGACGCTGCCGGGCTTGATAGCCCTTTACATCCCGCCCCTCTATAGTAGCGGGAATACCGAGCTGGCGGGCTAAATCAGCAACATAGTTGGCATCAGCCTCAGACTCAGCGCCTCGCAGCTGGTGGTTGAGGTGAGCCACCTGTAGCTTTACCTCTAGCTCCCTTTGGAGCTTGACCAGAATGTGGAGCAGGCAAACTGAATCTGGTCCGCCGGATACTGCTACCACCAGCTTCTCCCCTGAGATTAGGTGATGCTGCTGGGTGAAGCCTAGAACCCGCTGCTCCAGTGCTGGCTGTTGTCTTTCTCTCTTCATATGCCTTATCAGTTAGCTGGTTTTTAGCACCAGCTTGGTGCGGTGAATAGAGACGGGGTGGCCAAATCCTAGGGCGGCGGCTACCTGCTCCGGTCTTCCCGAACCACCGCTATCACAGCGTAACCTCATACCTATGCTCGAGTAGCCACGATGCCAGCTAGTAACCCACAGGTCATCAATCAAAGCCCTCAGGTCATAGTTGCGGGTGCCGGTATCCCTTTCATGGTGCCAGGGCAACTGCTTTTTCGATAGCATAGAGGCGAGTGCTGATTCTATGCTCGGCTTGTCCTTTTCCGTTTCCACCTTAACCTCATATTCAGCATAGCCAACCTGTGATTGTAGAGAAGGCATGGTTGGGGCTACCGAATAAACCTGTAGTATTTCAATGCCCGGTGGCAGTTGCTGGCTTACCGCTGTGGTGAAGAAATGCGGGGAGACCCATTTGGTGCAAAAGGTATCCATTAGCTCGGCTTGGCTGGTTACCCCCACCGCCAGGGGTGCAGCTAGCGATATCCGGGGGTGGGGGCTAAATCCCTCGGTATAGGCTAGTGGTATCCCGACTCGGTGGAGGGCTCTCTGCCACAGGCGCATTATATCTAGATGGGAAATGAACTTTAGCTCTTCTCCTCGGCTGAACCTAATCCGCAGTCGTTGCATGCCTTTCCTTGGTCAGAACAATCTTCTCGATTTTTCTCCCCCGCATTTCGGTTATAACTATCCTTGCCCCCCTGTACCTTAGCTGCTCACCCTGTTTTGGTATGCGTCCCAGAAGGTTGAGGACAAAGCCAGCCACTGTCTCATAGTCACCCGTGGGCAACTCCAATCCCATCTCTTCGTTGGCTTGCTCAATACGCATTCCGCCATCAATAGAAAAGGTGTACTCGTTAATGGTCTCGTATTCCTTTTCTATTGCCGCCAGCTCATCACCTACCGGACCAACGATTTCCTCCATCAACCGGCTGAGGCTAACTATACCGGCGGTGCCGCCGAACTCGTCAACAACCACCGTCATCCGGTAGTTTTTATCCCTCATCTCGGTAAAGAGCTCGCTGATTCGTTTGCTCTCGGGGGCAAAGTAAGCCGGGCGAATTAGGTCATCAATGAGGCTTTCCTCGCTGGCTGTCCCCTTGGCTTGAGCCATAACTATATCCTTTACCGAAAGGATGCCGACCACATTATCCCGGTTATCCTCATATACCGGAAAGCGGGATAGTGGCGATTTTGTGTAAAGGCGGAGGAAATCAGCCAGTTTGGTCCCCTTCTCTACCCACGCTACCTCGGTGCGTGGTACCATAATCTCGCTGACTGGGCGGTTGCCAAACTCGAATACCTTGTGTAGCATCTCCGCTTCTTCCTCCTCCACTGTCCCCTCTTTGTGTCCGACTGAAATCATGGTGCGAAAGTCTTCATAGCTAAAAATCGGCTTTATTTCATCACTTCTCCCAAAGAACTTGGTGAACCTTATGCCAATATGGTTCAGAATGTAAACAAAGGGATAAAGGATAATCATGATAAATTCTATGGTTCTAGCGTAGCTCAGGGCTATCCTTTCTCCGTAGCGGGCGGCCAGGCTTTTGGGAATAAACTCAACCAGAACCAGGGTTAGTATAGTGATGACGATGGTAGCGATAGCAGCCCCTAGGTTCTCCCCCCACAGCGATACGGCTATTATTGTCCCCAGAGTGGCTAAAGCTGTCTCAAAAAAGTTAATCCCGAGGAGGACTGTAGCCAAGAACTTCTCTGGCTTCTCCATAATCTTAGCCACTATTTTAGCTTTGGGGTGACCAGTATGTATTAGGTGCTGGAGGCGGAGTTTCTGCATGCCAATGAAAGCGGTCTCGGCGCTGCAGAAAAAGGCTGACAGCACTAGGCAGAGAATAAACAGTATTAGATATAAACTGTTAATGCTTTCCATATATTGTCCGATATCAGTTTCATCATAACATTGGTCAGTAGGTGTGTCAAAGGTAGTTTTTTGGAGCTATGCCCTTCCCTTTTTAAATATATGTTTTTCTTCCCACCCTGACCCACCCAATAGAGGCTTTGCCTCTCTTCATTTTCCCTTCCGGGGGAGGGGAATAG
>CAZHLO010000015.1:0-10534 GCA_964533385.1 uncultured Dehalococcoidales bacterium
CGGCAGAAGGTGCACTTGCCACAGGACTCCCTCTGAGTGAACTCAAGAAAATAGCGGGCTATCTCCACCATGCAGTCGTCCTCGTCAAGGACAATCATCCCGCCTGAGCCCATCATTGCCCCGGCATGGGCGAGGGAGTCGAAGTCAACGGGTAGCTTCAGGGCAGATTCAGGGAGGCAGCCGCCAGAGGGGCCTCCTATCTGCACTGCTTTGAAACGCTTGCCCTCCGGGATACCACTGCCAACATCAAAAATAACCTGGCGCAGGGTGGTGCCCATGGGCACCTCGGTCAGCCCGGTGTTAACCACCTTGCCCGCCAGAGCAAAAACCGCCGTCCCTTTGCTCCCCTGGGTTCCAATAGCGGCAAACCGCTCCGCCCCACCCCCAATTATGTGGCGGATAAAGGCCAGGGTCTTAACATTATTGATAACCGTCGGCTTGCCATAGAGACCACTGGTTGCCGGATAGGGTGGGCGATAATACGGGTTGCCCGGTCCCCCCTCCAGCGAGGCGATAAGGGCAGTCTCCTCGCCGCAGACAAAGGCGCCTGAGCCCTGGAACAGCCTGACATCAAAGCTGAAGTTGCTGCCCAAGATATTTCTGCCTAAAAGCTTTAGCTTCCGCGCCTGGCGTAGGGCAAGACGCGTTTTTTGCACAGCGAGGGGATACTCAGCACGAACATAGATATAGCCGTATCGGGCGCCGGTAGCATAGCCGGCAATAAGCATGCCTTCCAGCACTGAGTGTGGGTCACTTTCCAAGATAGCCCGGTCCATAAAGGCGCCGGGGTCACCCTCGTCCCCATTACAGATTACGTATTTTGGCTTACTTCTGGCATTACGGCAGATCTCCCACTTCTGTCCGGCGGGAAAGCCAGCACCACCTCTACCTCTCAACCCTGATTTTTTAACCTCGGCAATAATCTCCTCCGGCTCTAGCTGGAGCGCCTTGGCCAGAGCACCGTAGCCGTCATTAGCAATGAAGTGTTCTATCTGCCCCGGGTCGATATGACCACAGTTTTTCAGAATGACCCTTTGCTCAAACCGGGCTCGAGGGAAATCGGAAAAACTAGGAACAAGGTTGTTTTCCTCCAGAGCTGCTAGGACGAATTCAAGACAGGGGTCATCGCCGAGGATAAACTCCCTGACCAGCCTCTCAGCTATCACTGGATTGACCTGCCGGTAGCAGATAGGAGGATAGCCTGGCTTAATTATGGTAACTATTGGTTCAGCGTAGCAGTGCCCCATGCAGCCGACCTCGACTACGGGGCAGTCAAGCTTCTGCTTCTTGAGTTCCCTTTTTATCGCCCGGATGACTTCCAGAGCCCCGGCGGCCCGACCGCAGGTAGCAGCGCCCACCATAATTACCGCCTGGCTACTCTGGAGTTCCCGCCACCGGGATTCGGCTCGACTCTTTATCTTCCGGAAAGCTGAGGCCACTCTTTGACGCCCGGTTGCTTTCACCGCTTCTCTTTGCCCCGCTTCTCCCTCTCCCGCTCGAAGGAGAGGAGAATACCATCCACCCTGGTTGGTTCAACCTTACCTTCTGGCTTATCATCAACCACAGTTACCGGCGCCATAACACAGCAGCCGACGCAGGCGACAGTATCCAGGTCGAACTCCCGGTCAGGGGTAGTTTGTCCCCGGTCAATGTTCAACCTTCGCTTCCAGGCATCCAGCGTGATGTAACCGCCCTTCATATGGCAGGCAGTGCCCAAACATACCTTTATCGAGTGCCTCCCCGGAGGATTAAGCCGGAACTGGTTATAAAAGGTAGCCACGCTATAAACATCTATCTCTGGCATATCAAGAAATCGGGCAGTCTCCACCATGGTTTCCCGGGGAAGATAGCCAAGCTTGCCCTGAACCTTTTGCAGGATAGGGATAAGGTTGCCCTTTTTTCGGCCAAACCTATTTAGAATTCGCCTGGTTTGCTGCTTGACCTTACCCTGTTCTTCAGCCATCGCGTTGAATTATATGATAGTAAGCCTATCTGTGCAACAGGGTAAAGATAAGGGGCTGGGCTTAAAAGCCCAGCCCCTTTATATTTTATGCCGGCACCTGAGGTAATTCTTTAAGTGCCTTCTTCACCTCTGCCTCGGGATAGGCGTAATCGACAAGTTTACCCGATAGATAGGCATCGTAGGCAGCCAGGTCAAAGTGCCCGTGCCCGCTGTGGGCAATAAGGATGGTCTTTGACACCCCTTCTTCCTTGCACTTGAGGGCTTCGTCGATAGCCACCCTCAGGTCGTGGCAGGGCTCGGGGGCGGTGATAATGCCCTCGGTGCGAGCAAAGATTACCCCGGCTTCAAAGGTTGGCACCTGGTGCACCGCCCTAGCCTCAATCAGCCCCAGCTTGTACAGGTGGCAGACGATGGGTGCCATGCCGTGGTAGCGCAGTCCGCCGGCATGAATCGGGGACGGTATAAAGGTATGCCCCAGAGTGTACATCAGAATAATCGGCGCCATCCCCGCCTCGTCCCCGTAGTCCCAGGTATAAACGCCCTTGGTCAAACTGGGGGCAGCCATTGGCTCAACGCAGATAATCTGCATCTTCGGCTTCTCGCCGCTGAGCTTATCCCGAATCCAGGGCAGGAATTGCCCGGCAAAGTTGGAGCCGCCGCCGACACAGCCGATAATAATATCGGGGTAGGCGTCTGCCATCTCCATCTGTTTTCGAGTCTCCTCGCCGATAATGGTCTGATGAAGCAGGACATGGTTGGCGACACTGCCGATGGAATAATGGGAGTCATCCCGCTTAAAGGCATCCTCAATGGCTTCGCTGATAGCAATCCCTAAGCTTCCCGGATGGTCGGGGTTCTCAGCTAGAAGGTGCTTTCCGACCTCGGTATCCTTGCTGGGGCTGGGGACGACTTTGGCTCCCCAGGTCTCCATCAGAATGCGCCGGTAGGGCTTCTGCTTGTAGCTTACATTAACCATGTAGACCTTTAGCTCAAGTCCAAAGAAGGCGCAGCCCAGAGCTAGGGCGCTACCCCACTGCCCGGCACCGGTCTCGGTAGTCAGGCGCTTGATGCCTTCCTTCCTGTTGTAGTATGCCTGGGCTATCGCTGTGTTTGGTTTGTGGCTACCCGCCTGGCTTGTCCCCTCATATTTGTAGAAAATCTTGGCTGGAGTATCCAGATATTTCTCCAGGCGATATGCCCGATGCAAGACCGTTGGTCTATAGGTACGGTAAGCCGCCTGCACCTCCTCGGGAATTTCTATGTAGCGTTCTTTACTATACTCCTGTTTGATGATTTCCATGGGGAAAAGGGGTGGCGGCAGGGGCATATCGAAGGGCATAACCTCCTTGGTGGCGGGATGGCGGTAAGGGGGAAGTGGCTCAGGTAAATCGGGAAGGACATTATACCATTTGGTTGGCATGTCCTTTTGGTCAAGAAAATACATTGCTCTGTCAAATTTTTTCGCCATTTTTCTCCTTTCTTAGTTTAATATCGGCGGTTTATTAGCTTATTTTTTGCCTCCTTAATTAAAAACCCCCTCACCCTAAAGGGGCGAGAGGGTTACTTCGCGGTGCCACCCTTCTTAGTCAGTTGCTAGCTGACCATCTCTTTTAGGATTTGATAACGCTTCCCTAGCGACAAAGCCTACTCGCCTAAACTTTCGGTTTGCGGCTCCCAAGTCCATTCAGCTTCTGCTTGAGATATCGGCTCTCACCCTAGGCACCCAGAAAAATCAAAGATTTTTCTGGGAACCCCTACCCGACTCTCTGTGCCTCGCTTCGAAGCCTACTAGTCTTGTTCACAGCCTTTACTTTATTTATTTTCGCCCGATTATATTCTAATATCCACCATCTGTCAATAGCTAAACCCGTTGACTACCAGCAGTAAACGGGGGAGAACTTGTCAATCAAAGCGGAAGGGAATATAATACCGTCAAATGGTGAAGGGCTTTCTTCTCATCAAGCTGGTTCCAGGATTAGAATCCGAGGCTCTGTCCCAGATTCGTGCTATTCCTGGAATCACCGATTTAAACCTGGTGTTCGGACAGTGGGACGCAGTAGCTATAGCCGAAGTCAAGACCCTCTTTGAGCTAGCCAAAGTAGTCGTGGGCGAGGTGCGCAGCATCCAGGGAGTTCAGGACACTACTACCCTGGTGCAGGGTGAGCTATAGGCGACACCCTTGGTTTTTGCCGAAAAGGAATAGAAAATGCCGCCCATAGTTTCCATTGTCGGTAAATCAAAGTCAGGAAAGACGACTCTTATCGAAAAGCTGATTGGGGAGCTGAAATCAAGGGGCTACCGAGTGGCTACCATCAAGCATATTCCCCAAAACCTGACCTTTGACCTGCCGGGCAAGGATAGCTGGCGCCATACCCAGGCAGGGAGCGAGGCTACGGTGATTAGCTCCCCGGATAAGCTGGTGTTAATCAAGCCCGCTACCCAGGAGGGCAGCCTTGAGCAGTTAGCTCATCTCCTAGGCGAGGACTATGACATCATATTGACCGAAGGTTTCAGCCAGGGCGACGCCCCCAAAATAGAGGTCCATCGCCAGCAAGCCGGCCCACCCCTCACCAAGGTCAGGAAGCTCATCGCCATCGCCACCGATGAACCCCTGGAGACCAAGACCAGGCAGTTCTCCCTGGAAGATATCAAAGGTTTAGCTGACCTTGTGGAGACGGGCTTCATCAAGCCGCAAAGGGAACGGCTCTCCCTCTACGCAAACGATACCCCCATCGCTTTAAGCAGCTTCCCCAGGCAGATAATCAGCAATATCCTCCTGGCTCTAGCCTCCAGCCTCAAGGGAGTGAAAAGGATCAAAAGCCTAGATATCTTCTACCGGAAATCCAAATAAACGATGGGCAAGACAGAGCCATTAAGCGAGTTGCACCTGCGCCAGCTCACCATAGATGAGGCACTGCTCAAGCTTGACCGATACCTGAATGACGCCTTCATGGCTGGTCTATACCAGGTGAGTATAATCCACGGTAAGGGGACGGGGACTCTGCGCCAAGCCGTCCGTGAGCAACTAGATCAGCACCCACTGGTCAAGTCATATCGACCCGCCAGTTATGGAGAAGGTGGTGAGGGGGTCACCATAGTTGAGCTAGCTAAAAGGTAATCATTGAACGAAACCATGTTTTTAGCTATAATAGCTATACTTCTATTCGTGGTGAGTGTAGCCCAGAGGTTTAAGGCGCCAGGTTGTGGCCCTGGAGAACGAGGGTTCAAATCCCTCCACTCACCCCACCCAAAAGCGCCTATAGCTCAGCGGATAGAGCATCGGTCTTCGGAACCGAGGGTTGTGGGTTCGAATCCCTCTAGGCGCGCTTTCATATTGTCCCCGAAATGGACCGGGTAACAAGATATGATTCGCCAATGCCACCCACAGGATATCAACAGAATATATTTTATCATCAATCAGGCAGCCAAAGCCTATGAAGGCATTATACCAGCTGATTGCTACCGCCAACCCTATATGCCTATGAGTGAACTGGAGCAGGAAATGAAGAGAATGACCTTCTTCGGCTGGGAGGTAAACGGGGAACTGGTGGGGATAATGGGGCTGGAACCGATTAGAGATGTCACTCTCATCCGTCATGCCTATGTATTACCCGAATGGCAGAGACAGGGAATAAGCAGTAAGCTCCTTGGTTACCTTAAAGGGCTGGTTACTACCCCCCGCCTGCTGGTGGGGACATGGGCTGATGCCTGGTGGGCAATCGACTTTTATCAGAAGCACGGCTTCAGCCTGCTGTCGAATAAGGACAAGCTACTAGAGACCTACTGGGACATCCCCCAGCGCCAGATTGAGACCTCAGTGGTGTTGGGGGTGGAGGTACGATAAAAGTAAGCAGCTAATCTGTTATCTCCCCCCACACACCATCGCGATTAAAAAGTTTCGCCAACTTTACCGGCAATATTTGATTAGTCAAATCCTTATCGTTTTTGGTATATACCCTTATATAGTTATCGGTAAGACCAGACCAGACGCCACCAGTTTGCTTTTCCCATAATACCATCATCGTCTCATCCAGGAACCTTCGTCTGAAGTTTTGCGCGCTTTCTTTAGCTAGAGCCAGCATCTTCTGGCTCCGCTGCCGCTTGACCTCATCCCCCACCCGCTCTGGTATCCGGGCAGCCTGAGTCCCCTGGCGCGGTGAGTAGGGAAAGACATGAATACGGGTAAACTCCATCTGTTTACAAAGCTCGTAACTTTCTTGAAACTCCTCATCAGTTTCACCGGGGAAACCAACGATAATATCGGTGGTGATAGCTGCCCCAGGAACCATGTCCCTGATTAAGGCTACTGCCTGCTGATAATCACCGACGGTATAGCGCCGCCTCATCCGACCAAGCACCTCATTATTGCCACTCTGTAGTGACAGGTGAAAATGGCGGCATAGCCTGCCATTGCGCCACAACCCGATAAGCGCGGGGGATATTTCACCCGGCTGGAGAGAAGACAGCCTCAATCTAGCGACAGCAGTCTGGGTCAAGACATGTTTTAGCAGCCCACTTAGATTAACCCCTTCATAGTTATATGAGCCGAGCTTGGTGCTAGTTAGCACCACCTCTTTATAGCTTTCAGCAGCTCTGTCCCTGACCTCAGTCACAACCTGGTCAATAGGCGTGCTTTTCTCCCTGCCCCGTACCAGAGGGACAATGCAATAGGAGCAGAAATTATTACAACCATCGTGAACCTTAACCAAGGCGCGAGTCCTGAAACCAGCGCGAGTAGCTGAACCTCCTTCAGCGGAGGAGGGGCGGCTCAAGCTTCCCGACTCCTCCAGCAGCTGTAGTAGATGCGGTTTTTCACTGTTGCCCAGGACAAGATTAACCCCTTCAACCTGAGCCAGCTCCTTGGGGGCTCGCTCGGCATAGCAGCCGATAGCCACCACCAGAGCAGCAGGATTTCGCCCATGTGCTAACTTTAGCCGGCGACGGCACTTGCCATCGGCAACATGAGTAACTGTGCAGGTATTGAGTATATAAATATCAGCCTTCTCCGACGCCGATACCAGCCCATATCCCGCCTGGGCAAACTGCCGGGCTAGAAGCTGGGTCTCCGCCTGATTGAGCTTACAGCCCACGGTATCTAGGGCAACCCTTGGGATTTCCGAGATTCCATTCATGGTGTACCTGAGCATTATATTTTGATATTCTCCGCCGGTCAAATAAGAGACGTCCTTGCAGATAAGCCGAAATTATGGTAAAAATATCTAACTAAACTTGAGGCTAATTTTATTATGCCAAATAAAAACACCAGAGTGGTAGTTACTGGCATGGGGATTGTCTGCCCACTTGGCCTGGATATCGCTACTACCTGGGAAGCTCTTATTGCCGGTAAGTCAGGGATTGACCGCATCACCCTTTTTGACGCCTCGGCCTTTGAGACCAAGATTGCTGGCGAGGTAAAGGGCTTTGAGCCCACCAATTATATGAGCCTCAAGGATATCCGCCGCAACGACCGCTTCTCTCAATTTGCGGTAGCCGCCAGCTTACAGGCAGTGGGGCAGGCAGGACTGAAAATCGACACCGACAACAAAAACGATATCGGTACTCTAATCGGTAGCGGCATTGGCGGTCTAACTACTCTATTTGAACAAACCAAAGTCTTACTTGAGAGGGGACCAAGCCGAATTACCCCTTTCCTAATCCCGATGATGATGGCTAACGCAGCTTCCGCCCAGGCATCCATCGTGCTGGGACTAAAGGGGCCAAACCTGTGCACTGCATCAGCTTGCTCCAGTGGCTCAGACGCCGTCGGACTTGCCTATGAAACAATCAAACGCGGTGATGCTCAAGTGATGCTCACTGGCGGCAGTGAGGCGATAATAAACCCAATAGGCATTAGCGCCTTCAATGCCTTGAAGGCTATATCCACCAGAAACGATGAGCCACAACTTGCCTCCCGCCCCTTTGATGCCGAGCACGATGGCTTTGTCATCGGTGAAGGAGCTGGCATCCTTGTCCTGGAAAGCCTTGCCCATGCCCAAAAGCGAGGGGCCAATATTCTGGCTGAGATGATAGCCTACGGAGCCAGCGCTGATGCCTATCATATTACTGCCCCCATTGAGACCGGGGAGGGTGCCGCCAAGGCAATGCAGAGGGCTCTGGATAAAGCCGGGCTCAAAGCCACTGAAATTGACTACATTAACGCTCATGGCACATCTACCCCCTTAAATGATAAGATGGAGACCAAGGCGATAAAGACGGTATTTGGCGATTATGCCTACAAAATTCCGATAAGCTCCACCAAGTCGATGATGGGGCACCTTATTGGTGGTGCCGGTGCCGTTGAGGCAATAATATGTATTATGGTTATCCGGAACGGAATAATACCACCAACGATAAATCTTACCCACCCCGACCCTGAGTGCGATTTAGATTATGTGCCCAATGTAGCCCGCCGAGCTAAGGTTACCACCGCTCTGTCTAATTCCTTCGGCTTTGGGGGCCATGACTCGGCCTTACTATTCCGAGAGTACTCCGAGGAGTAAACTTGAACCATTACCGCTGGAATTTGCTGCCGCTGGTTCCAGACGAACACCTGGCTAAAACTTCAGGTTTCTCCCCCTTAATAGCTCAACTGTTATATAATCGCGGTCTCACCGAGCCCTCCCAGTTAGAATCATTCATCACCGGCGATAAGCGTCTCTCCGGCAACCCTTCCCTGCTCCCCGATATCCAGCTGGCGGTAGGCAGGATTTACCGAGCCCTGCTCTCAGGAGAAAACATTGCTATCTATGGCGACTTCGATGCTGATGGCATCACCGGCACTGCCCTGCTTGTCCAGGGGCTATCAAGCCTCGGCGGCAAGGTCATCCCCTATATACCCCACCGCCTGACCGAGGGCTATGGGCTTAAAACCGCCGCCCTGGAAAACCTCCACCGCCGGGGTATCAGCCTGGTTATCACCGTCGATTGCGGGATTACCGCCCTGGCTGAGGTCAAACGGGCAAACAGGCTGGGGCTGGATATAATCATCACCGACCACCACTCCCCCCTAGCCGAAATCCCACCCGCCATTGCCACTATCAATCCCAAGCGAGCTGACTCAAGCTATCCCTTTTCGGAGCTGACTGGCGCCGGGGTAGCCCTCAAGCTGTTTCAGGCTCTCCTCCAAGGCATTGGACAAGAAGAGCAACTGGGCGTGCTGATGGACTTGGCAGCCCTGGGAACAGTAGCTGATATGGCGCCTCTAGCCGGGGAGAATCGCTACCTGGTTAAGCAGGGGTTGAAGCTAATCAATGCCACCCCCCGCCTCGGAATCAGGGAGATTATATCCCAGGCGGGCTTAAGCCCAGGCAGCCTTGACGCCGAGAGCATCTCCTGGATTATTGCCCCCCGTCTAAATGCCGCCGGCAGGCTGGCACATGCCATGACCAGCTATAAACTATTGATGACAAACTCGCCACAGGAGGCACGTGGGCTAGCTATATGGCTGGAACAGAAAAATGCCGAGCGGCAGAGGCTTACCACCAACGTCTTAACCAAGGCCAGAGAGCAGATATTAGACCAGGGAATTTCGCCCCTGCTAGTTGCCGCTGGTAGGGACTATCCAGTTGGCATTGCCGGGCTGGTAGCCAGCAAACTAGCCGAGGAATTCTACCGCCCGGCGATTGTTATCAGAACCGGCGAGCTAGTAAGCAGCGGAAGCTGCCGTAGTATCCCTGAGTTCAATATTATCCTAGCACTTAACCAGTGTCGCCACCTCTTGTCCCAGTTTGGTGGTCATTCACAAGCAGCCGGGTTTACCCTGCCCACCAAGAACCTGGTTCACCTCCAGCAGCACCTTTCCCGGCTAGCTACGGAACAGCTAGCCGGGGCTGACCTTCGTCCTCAACTGGATATTGATGCTGAGGTCACACTGCCTGAACTCAGCGGGGATACCTTCAATACCATTCAACAGCTAGCCCCCTTTGGTCGGGGTAATCCAGCGCCTACTTTCCTCAGCCAGAGGGCGGAGGTAGTTGACTGTCGCGCCATGGGTAGTAACGGAGAACACCTGAGACTCAAACTGAAACAGGGTGGCATGGTGTGGGACGGAGTTGGCTTTAGACTGGGCAACTATCTGTCTGAGGTATCCTCTCACCTTAGCATTGTCTATAATCTGGAAGTTGACCGCTGGGGTGGGGAGGAAAGGCTGAGGCTCAATATCATTGACTTTGCCCCAGCTAGGTAGCTTCTGCCTTCACCCACCGCGTCCTTAAAGCTAGTATGGGGACGGCAATGAGCAAGACGACGATGCTTATTACCTGAGCCTGATGTAAGCCAAAGAGGAAGGGGGTGCCGTCCCGCAGGAAATCAATGCCAATCCGCCACAATGAATATATGCTGAGGTAGATGAGAAACAGAGAGCCGTCAGGCTTAAATCGTCCCCTTAATTTGAGCAATACGGCAAAGACCATGAGGCAAAATATAATCTCGTAAATCTGGGTGGGATGAAGCGCTACCCCCAATAGCTCTCGAGGAACAGAGCTCGCAGGGTGAGTATAGATTACACCCCAGGGCAGCGAAGTCGCTGTTCCATAGCAGCAGCCATTCAGGGTGCAGCCTACCCTGCCCACC
>CAZHLO010000016.1:0-10207 GCA_964533385.1 uncultured Dehalococcoidales bacterium
CCCTAGAGAGGTTTCACCTCTCTAAACACCACTTAAAAATCGGTGATTTTTCACCCGAATCCGAATTTAAGAGTTATTTACCTCACCCCCTTTTTACCCTTAAAAATCTTCGATTTTTCAGGGGACCCGAATTTCTTATGGTAACCTCACCCCCTGTGTCCCCCTCTCCTTCAAAGGAGAGGGGGAAAGAAATAAAAAGAGGGGGCTTCGCCCCCTCTTAGGCACCTTCATTATAACTTCCATGCGTCACACTCTCCAAAACCTCATCTATACAGCCCTCACAAAAGCCTGTGTTTTGACAAATCGTATGGTACGTATAAAGCGCAAGGGGAACCTTCCCCTTGCGACCGGAGAATGTGTAGCGAAGAATGCCTGTAATAGGCTTTCCACATCTAGTACAACAACTAGTCTCTAGGCACTCCGTAAAGCGCTTTCTGTCGAAGTCGACTACGCTGCGCCCAGCTGTCCAGTAAGGTTTACCGATTGCTAACATCAACCAGTCCACAGCCAGTTTTACCAACTTTTCCAAGAGTTCTGGTTTTCTATCAAGGGCTAGAAACAGTCGCGCAAGCGCCGGGTTGTTGAGCGCCCTCTGGTGCTGTCTCTCAGCAAACCTTTCCTTCTCAACAAGCCACTCATAGTCCCCACTCACGACTTCCTACCTTCTTTGCTCAAGCTCACTCTAGCCCTGTGCTAGTTTTGTTTCCTCTGGGTAAAGTTTCTGGGCTATTAAACCTATTGGAATATCCCCCATTGGGCCATCGGTTCGCCATAATGTTTTAGAGTCGCTTAATATTTTCTTGAATATTTCAGGCTGTTTCTGTTTGCATTCCTCTAATCTAGTCTTACATATCTCTTCTAGAAGCCACTGTGCTTCTTCTTCGGCATATCTTTTAGTTAAAGTAAGCGCATGTGGAAGTATGACAATTGTTTTGAGACCATCGTAGAATCTTACTTCCCAAACCTTACTTAAGAAACTTTTTCTAGCAACTTTAATATACCAACCGGGAAATACAACAGGCATTTCCCTAACCCCTTTGGATTATCTCGTTTCAATTATATCACAATTACAGGGAGTCATAGAGAGGCGGTAGCCCCTCTTAAAAAATCTTCCCCCTTCCCCTTGATAAGGGGAAGGGGATACAGAGGATGGGGTTGTTAAGAACCTGTTTTAGGCTGCCTTTGACAAATGACCTAAAAGCCCTTCCAGCAAGAGCTGGGCTGCCTTCTTGTCCAGAGGCTTATTATTATTGCCACACTTGGGCGACTGAATGCAACTGGGGCAGCCTTCCTCACAGGGACATTCTTTAATTGCCTCAAGCGTAGTCTGCCATAAATCCTCCACCAGGTCAAAGCCTTTCTCGGCAATGCCAATGCCACCGGGATAGGCGTCATAAATGAATATCTGGGGCTTGCCGGTATCGGGGTGGAGGGGGGTGGAAACGCCGCCAATATCATTGCGGTCACAGAGGGCAAACATGGGGAGAATGCCAATGGCGGCATGTTCAACAGCGTGCAGCCCACCGGCAAAGTCAAGTGGCACTTTATCCAGCCGGGCTACTACTTCAGGGGGCAGGTCAAACCAGAGGGCGACAGTAGGGAAACGCTGCGGGGGGAGGTCAAGGGGTTCCTCCCCGATTACCTCTTCGGTGAATTGCATCTTCCTCTTGAAACCAACTACGGTAGTGGTAACCTCAACCTCTCCCAGATAAACCCTGGTTTGCCGGCAGGTTTTACTCCGGGTTACCCTCAAAATATGAAGGTCGGTAATTTCCTTGTCCTGAGTATAATAATTGACCGTGACCGGCCTGGCATAGGCAGTGCGTCCTGCGAGGTCAAGCTTTTCAATCAGATACGATTCCCCCTGATGGAGGTAGATGGCACCGGGGAAGATGAAAAACAGGGCAGTGCTAGCATCAATAGTCTCCAGCAGAGAGCCGGTTGAGGTATCAATAATGGCGAAGTTTTCCCCTGAGGTGGAACGGATATTTATGCCCTGAGCCGGGTAGGCAATTGCCGGCGAAAGATACCATTTGCTCTTGCGCTCCCGGAGCAAACCCTGCCCTTCCAGCCCTGTTCTCTCCCCAACCAGGGCCGAGCCAAAAAACTCCTCGTCATCACTGCTCAGGGGTAACTCCCAGGCAGCACAGAGCAAGTGGGCTCTCAAAATATAGGGGTTGTCCGGGTTGACCAGAGCATTCTCAAAGCTTTTACCAAAAAAGGAATCGGGGTGGCGCATAAAATACTGGTCAAGGGGGTTATCCAGCCCGATGAGAAAACTTAAAGACTCGTCCCTACCCCGCCCACTTCTGCCCGCCTGCTGCCAGGTGCTGGCAATGCTTCCCGGATAGCCGGTGAGCACCGTAGCCTCCAGGTCACCGATGTCTATACCCAGTTCCAGAGCCGTGGTCGCCACCACACCCAGAAGCTGACCGGAAAATAGTTCCTGCTCTATCTGGCGGCGTTCCTTGGGGAGATAGCCCGCCCGATAAGGCTTGATTTTCTTAGCCAGGGCAGAGCTGACCTCAGCCAGCCTCTGTTTAGTATAGTTATAGATAAGCTCAGTCAGCTGGCGGGTGCGAACAAAGGTGAGAGTGCGGATATTTTGGTTCACCAGTTCAGCGAAGAGGCTCGATGCCTCACTGTTAGCACTACGCCGAACGCTCTTAGCCACATCTATGATGGGCGGGTTCCAGAAGACAAAATCCTTGCCACCGTGGGGAGAGCCGTCATTATCCACGACAGTGAAGGGGAGACCCATCAGCTTTTGGGCATGTTCAGCGGGGTTGGCTATTGTCGCCGAACAGAGGATGAACTGGGGATTTGAGCCATAGAACCGGCACAATCGGCGCAAGCGGCGCATGACACCGGCAACGTGGGAGCCAAAAACACCGCGATAGGTATGGGCTTCATCCACCACCACATACCTCAAGCGGCGCAGCAGCCTTGACCATTGTTGATGGTTGGGCAGTATGCCAATATGGAGCATATCGGGATTGGTAAGTATCACCCTGGCCTTTTTCCTTATCTCCGCCCGCTCCATCTGAGGGGTATCACCATCAAAGGTGGCAACATCCTCTATCTGGAATAGCTGGGGGTAAAAAAGCTCCTTTAAACTACGTAGCTGGTCCTGAGCTAGAGCTTTGGTCGGGAAAAGGTAAAGGGCACAGCTGCGCGGCTCAGTTAAAATTGCTTCCATAACCGGGACGTTATAGCAGAGGGTCTTGCCACTGGCTGATGAAGTCGCCACCATCACATTCCTGCCCTCACGGGCACAGGTTATGGCTTCGGCTTGATGGGTGTAAAAGGGCAATAACTCATGTTCACCAAGGCAATCCCGAAGACCAGCCTCCAGAGGCTGGTCTAATTCGGCACATTTCGCTTGGCGGCGTGGGATATGCTCTATGTGAGCCATCTGACCGCTATAAGTGGGTTGAGCGGCGAGATAATGAAGAAAGGCAGAGGTATCCATTATCGCCCCGGTCAGGAAACAGGTAGAATCTCAATTTCGTAGTCGAGCATCTCTACTTCAAAGCGACCGTTAACAATAAAATCCACAGCCTTGGATAGGACTTCATTGGTATATCGTTTATTATTGCTAACGCAACAAATCCCCACCGTAGCTAACTGCCAGAGTTCATTATTATCCACTTCAGCCACAGAGATATTAAACCTGCTTCTGAGGCGAGTGGTAATAGATTTCAATACCTGCCGCTTACCCTTAAGCGATAGATTTTCGGGGAAACGAAGCTTAACCCGACACACACCAACATTCATGCTCTATAGTTGGTAACCAGAAAAACGAGAAAGCTTAAGCAGATTCTTTTTGCTTAGCGTAGCATTCTTTGCAATAGACCGGTCGGCCTTCCCTAGGCTCAAAAGGTACCGTGGTTTCTGCACCGCAGCTAGCACATGTTACCGTATACATCTGTCGTGGCCGATTATAGCCACCCCAGCGGTCTTTCCGCCGAGCAGCTCGGCACTCTGGACATCGGCTGGGCTCATTTTGCAACCCATGAGATTGATAGAATTCCTGCTCACCGACGGTAAAAACGAACTCCTGCCCACAGTCACGGCATACGAGGGTCTTGTCTGCCAGAGCCATTTACTGCACCTCCTATAGATTTTGTTAGTCCCTTGTCTTTGATGCAGTCTCCTGGCTCCAAAAACCCTTTGCGGATTGTTATAGTCTGTAATACTATTTACCCAGAGGGTCCCTGCATATACAGGGGTCAAGCTTTAGAAACTACACTTAACCAAGGTATCGACTTATAGCCCTAACTATAACCGTTATGGGTGGTAAAGTCAAGCTGGGATGGCTGCGGGCAAATTTACAGCCGCCCAGACTTGTGTTATAATCGGTTGATTTGAGAAATAAACTGGGAATGCAGGGGTTATAATTTGGACAAGGAGAAAAGGACAGAAATCATAAGTAAATTTGGGCTCCGTAAAGGAGACACAGGCTCAACTGAAGTTCAGATAGCCTTGCTCACGGAGAGGATAAACCAATTGACCGAGCATATGGCAGCTAATCGGCATGATTATCATACGCAACGTGGGCTGCTTAAGCTGGTAGGACAAAGAAGAAGGCTACTAGTCTACCTGAGCCGAGAGGATGTAGAACGGTATCGCAGCTTGATTGCTAAGCTCGGGCTACGCAAGTAAAGCCTTTGAGCAGGGAGAGGTTATTGATAACACCTAGTTCTTTTGATTGTGAGGTTGGCGGTAGAAGGCTCGCCATAGCCACCGGGAAACTCGCCGGACAGGCAAGCGGGGCGGTAACCGCCCGCTATGGGGATACTGTAGTCCTGGTTACTGTTTGCACCAGCGATGAGCCACGAGAAGGGGTAGATTTTCTGCCGCTAACCGTTGACTATGAAGAGAGGCTCTATGCCGCCGGTAAGATCCCGGGCGGCTTTATCCGAAGGGAGGGGCGTCCCAGCCAGGAGGCAACTTTGGCTAGCCGTCTTACCGACCGGCCGCTACGCCCACTTTTACCCAAGGGATGGCGTAATGATATTCAGCTCATAGTTACCGTCCTTTCCGCCGACCAGGAAAATGATCCCGATATCCTGGCAGTTATCGGTGGCTCGGCGGCACTATCAATCTCAGAAATACCATTTGATGGTCCGGTGAGCGCAGTTCACATGGGCTATATCAACGGCAAGCTAATATTAAATCCAACCCTAGCCCAGCTTGAAGACAGCCAGCTTGACCTGGTGGTGGCTAGCACCAAGCAAGTGATAGTTATGGTAGAGGCAGGAGCCAAAGAGGCTTCGGAGGATATTATTCTACAGGCAATAGAAGTTGGTCACCAGGCAAATCAGGATATTATCGAGCTCCAGGAGAAGCTCCGACAGGCTTGTGGCAGACCCAAGGTGGAGGCCCCTATAGCCGAGGTCAACCCTGAGGTGCTGGCAGCAATTTCACCAATAATTGATGATAAGCTTGCCCCAGCCTTGAGCCAGCCAGAAAAGTCAGAGCGAGAAGAGGCGCTCAGCAATCTGAAGAAAGAGCTGGTGGAAAACTTCGGTGAGTCATTTGCTGAAGAGGATATAATCGCCGCTTTTGAGTCAAAGGTCAGGGATGAAATAAGAGGCAACCTCCTTAAGAAAAAGCGAATTGATGGGCGTAGCTTGTCCGATATCCGCCCTATCAGCTGCGAAATAGGGCTCCTGCCCCGCACCCATGGCTCAGCCTTGTTCACCAGGGGGCAGACCCAGGTGCTGACCATCACCACCCTGGGCTCTATTGGCAAGGAGCAGCAGCTTGACGGACTGGGCATAGAGGAGAGTAAGCGCTTTATCCATCACTACAACTTTCCTCCCTTCTCCGGTGGTGAAGTGAAACGCATAGGGTCGCCAGGGCGGCGTGAAATTGGACACGGAGCTTTAGTGGAGCGAGCCATTGAGCCGGTGCTACCCAAGAACGAGGACTTCCCTTATACCATCCGCCTGGTTTCCGAGGTCTTGAGCTCCAGTGGCAGCACCTCTATGGCCAGTGTTTGCGCCTCAAGCCTATCCCTAATGGACGCCGGAATACCGACCAAAGCAGCCGTAGCCGGGGTAGCTATGGGATTGGTCAGCGGTGAGGAAGGGAAATATGTTATTTTAACTGACATCGAGGGCATAGAGGATGCCTATGGGGATATGGACTTTAAGGTCGCCGGGACGGCCGAGGGTATTACGGCCTTACAGCTGGATATTAAGCTCAAAGGCATAAGCACCGAAATTCTGGAAAAGGCGCTGGAGCAAGCCCGCCAGGCTCGCCTGTCCGTCCTAGAAATAATGGGGCAGACCATCAGCTCCAGTCGACCTGAACTCAGCCAGTATGCTCCCAGGATGTATAAAATAACCATTGACCCGGATAAAATTGGCGCTGTCATCGGCACCGGGGGTAGAACTATCAGGTCAATTATTGATGAAACTAAGGCAACCATCGATATTGACAACGATGGTACAGTGATTATCGGCTCACCTAATGAAGAAGCCGCCCGCAAGGCTATTGAGATTATCGAAGGTCTAACCAAGGAGGTAGAGCTTGGCGGCACCTACACGGGGAAGGTGACCCGTATCGTCGACTTCGGTGCCTTCGTGGAAATCCTTCCCGGCAAGGAGGGCTTAGTTCACATTAGCGAGCTGGCTGACTATCGGGTGCCCAGGGTTGAGGATGTAGTTAAGGTCGGTGATGAGATTATGGTCAAGGTAATTAACATTGATGAGCTTGGCCGGATAAACTTATCACGACGGGCAGTTTTTGAAAAGCTGTCTCAGGTGGCCGGGGCTAGGGTAAAGGATTCGCTGTCCAAAGATTACCCTTTTAAGAAGCGGCGTGAAGCCCGTCCCCCCAGAAATAAACCGGGTTACAGAGGGACAAGGCGATGAAGAGAGTAAGGGTGGCCGTTCACGGGGCGGCGGGTAGAATGGGGCAAGAGGTGATTAATGCCCTATGCCATGAGCCTGATATGCAAATAGTTGGGGCGGTAGACATAAAGGCGGCTGAGGATTACCTAACTTTGCCCGACGGCTCGGGCAGGGTGCCCTTTTCCCAAAATTTGGAGCATATTCTCAGCACCTGCTCACCAGAGGTACTGGTAGATTTCACCACGGCGAAGGCCGTTATGCCAGCGGTACGCCTGACCACCGAACAAGGCGTTAACCTGGTGATAGGGACTACAGGACTGGGCGCCGACGACATCAAAGAAATTGACCGCCTGGCACAAGCTAAGCGGGTGGGGGTAGTGGTAGCGCCAAACTTTGCTCTGGGTGCGGTGCTGATGATGCACCTGGCTAAGATGGCTGGAAAATATCTTGACCATGCCGAAATCATAGAGCTGCACCATGAGCGCAAGGTTGATGCACCTTCAGGCACTGCCCTATCTACCGCCAAAGCCATGGCTAAAGCCAGAGGTAAACCATTCTCCACCCCGCAAGGTAAAACCTCGGGCAGCCGGGGGGAGCAGGTTGAAGGTATCAGTATTCATAGCGTGCGCCTGCCTGGTCTGTTGGCTCACCAGGAGGTTTTGCTTGGGGGAGCGGGACAAACTTTAAGCATCCGGCACGATACCATCAGTCGAGAGTGTTATATGCCAGGAGTGATGCTCGCCATCAGGAAGGTGGTCAAGCACAAAGGGCTAATCTATGGTCTAGATACTTTGCTTGGTTTGGAGAAAGAGTAATGAAGGGATTCAAAATAGCTATCGTTGGTGCCACCGGAATGGTGGGGCAGGAGTTCATTAAGGTACTAGAGCAACGTAACTTCCCTATGGACTCCATTGACCTTCTGGCTTCAGACCGCTCCGCTGGCAGGAAACTGTTTGTCGGTCACCGCGAGATTGTGGTCGAAGAGACTGCTCCGGAGTCCTTTAAAAAAATAGATATCGCCCTCTTCTCGGCGGGGGCTGAGATTAGCCGCTACTTTTCGCCAATAGCCGCTCAGTCCGGAGCCGTAGTTATTGATAATAGCGCGGCCTTCAGAATGGACCCGAAAGTGCCACTGGTGGTGCCTGAGATCAATGTTGAGGACATTAAATGGCATAAGGGGATTATCGCCAATCCCAATTGCTCCACCATTCAAATGGTGGTGGCGCTATACCCCCTGCATCAGGTCAACCCCATCAAGCGCATTATTGCTGTTACCTACCAGTCGGTATCAGGCACTGGCTCAGCCGCCGTAGACGAGCTAACCGAGCAATCCAAGCAGGTGTTGGAGGGGCAGACTACCGTCCCCCATGTTTACCCCCACCAGATAGCCTTTAATATATTACCGGAGATAGATGTTTTCCTGGATAATGACTATACCAAAGAAGAGTGGAAGCTGGTGGAGGAAACGAGGAAGATAATGCATGCCCCCGATATCGTCATTTCGGCGGTTTGTGCCAGAGTGCCGGTATTTATCGGACACAGCGAGGCAATCCATGTAGAGTTCTCCGAGCCGATGTCCCCCGATGAGGCGCGGCGTATCCTTGCCCAGGCTCCGGGGGTCAAGGTACTGGATGACCCGGCTATCAGCCTTTATCCTCAGCCCTGGTCAGCGGCTGGCACCGATGAGGTCTTTGTCGGACGCATCCACAGGGATGCCTCTCATCCCAATGGCCTGGTTATGTGGGTGGTTGCCGATAATCTGCGTAAGGGCGCAGCTCTAAACGCTGTCCAGATTGCCGAAGAGATGGTTAAACGGGATTGGCTACGCCCCAGGAGGTAGGAAAATGAAGCAACTCGGACGATTATTGACAGCTATGGTAACCCCGTTTAAGGAAAACGGGGAGGTTGATTATGAACAAGCGAAAAAGCTGGCTCTGGCTCTGCTCGACTCAGGGAACGACGGCGTGGTGGTAGCGGCGACCACCGGGGAAGCGCCGACGCTTAGCTGGGAGGAAGAGCTTCAGCTATTTAAGGAAGTAAAATCCGTCGTTGGCAATAAGGGTACGGTTGTGGCTTACACCGGCAGCAATAGCACTAAAGAAGCGGTGGAAAACACAGAAAAAGCGGAGAAAATCGGGGTTGACGCCTGCCTTTCGGTGGTGCCCTATTATAACAAACCCAACCAGGAAGGTATCTACCAGCATTTCAAGGCCGTCGCCGGAAGCACGAGCCTGCCCATTATCATGTATAACATACCATCGCGCGCGGTGGTTAATATGACGGTGGACACTATTGTCCGGTTAAGCCAGATAAAAAATATCGTCGGGGTTAAAGAAGCTAACGGCGATATGGCCCATGTTGCCCAGACTATCAGCAATGCCAGGGAAGACTTCCTCATCTGGAGCGGTAATGATAACGATACCTTTCCCATCATGACTCTTGGCGGCTACGGTACCATCGGCGTGGTCACGCATCTTGTTGGCAAGCAGGTCAAGGAGATGATGGACAACATTCTAAAAAACGATGTTCAGACGGCGGCGGCCATTCACCGCCACCTGGTGCCGCTGGTAAATGTGCTCTTTATCCAGCCTAACCCGGCGCCAATAAAATATGCTCTGAATTACCTTGGCTTTCGGGTGGGCAAGCCACGCCTCCCCCTCACCGAGCCGGATGAAAAATCGGCGGTTCAAATCAGGGAAACGCTGAAGAAGTACAAGATTGATTTGAAGGCAGTAATGCCAAGCTGAGCTAGACTCAATCAGCCAGCAGTATTATCAAAATAGATTGGGGAGGAAAGGATATGGCAAGAAAACTTGCTGCCTCGGCTAACCCAGCTAAAGAAATTGCGGAAAAATTTGTTAAAGCTGAGGAAGAGGCCTGGATTAAGGGTAACGTAGATGCTCTGGATGAAGTTGAAGACCCCAATATAGTTATCCACGGGGTTGGTATGCCGGACATAGTGGGGCGGGATGCACATAAGCAGTTTATCGCCGGAGCACGGCAGGCTTTTGCTAATGTCAGGCATGAGTTTCTGGATATAACGGGAAGCGGCGACATCGCTGCCTTCCGCTACACCGAGCGTTTTACCTTCGATAAGGAAATGCCAGGGTTGCCCCCACCCACCGGCAAATCGGTTTATTACCCGGGCGCCATGTTTCTTCATATAAAGAACAAAAAGATTGTTGAGATATACATGATTTGGGATACCATGAGTCTCAACCAAGTGCTCGGTCTTGTGCCATCACCATAGTCCTGAATTTTCTGGGTGCTGAGAAGGTGCAGAGAGTCTATTTAACCCTGTCTCTTATACACATCTCCGAGCCCACGAGACAGGCAGAAATCTC
>CAZHLO010000017.1:0-9793 GCA_964533385.1 uncultured Dehalococcoidales bacterium
AGGTGGTAGCTGACCTCTATTTTACTTTACCCTTTGACCTGGGGATTATTGAAGCTCGCCAGAAGTTCATCGGGCAGAAAGACCTGACACTAGGTGAGATTGAGGAGTGCGGCCAGGTTTTCGTTGGTGAGCCTTATGAGGTAGATAGTGAAGCTTCAAGGATACTGGGGCTTAAGACCGATTACCTTGCTTTGATTGAGGAAGCTAGAGTAGGATTGGAAGGCTAGGCGTAAAAAGTATGAGTAATGACCAACCCAATCCTCGCTGGTTTATTGATTTAGGCTGGCTTGAACAGAATAATCGCTCATTTTTTATCCTGGCTCAGGGCGGCTTGTGTCCCAAGTGCCGTGAGCGGCTGAAAGAGGGCAAGGGGGAGATTTCAGCAGCTAACCTCATATCTAATATTGGTGATTGCTGCTCTAAAGTACCTGGCTTTATTACTGATAAGTTGCCTATTTTGGAGAGTATATTTCGGCTTTTCCTGGCTAATGGTAACCAGCCACTTGATTTGGAGGAGTTGGGCAAGCAGTTAGGCGAGCGGTGGGGTGGTGCTCCCCAACGCACCTCGGTGGAGGTTCTATCTCGCCTGCTGGGGAATGAGCGGTATTACGGGCTGAGGCAGGTTGCCTAATATCTTAAACTGAACTCGGCATAGCGCCCCGTATATTCTGACCAGTCGGTAATTACCCTCGCCACCTTAGCTGCCGGCGGTCCCACCTTAAGGTGAGTAATTAGTTCTTCCAGTTGCCTTCTTTCTCCCTCAGCCACTACCTCTACCGAGTCTCCTCGGGGCAAATTGCGCACATAGCCCCTCAAGCCCAGCTCCCTGGCTCGGCGGGCGGCAAAGGCGCGGAAAAAGACGCCCTGAACATCGCCGTATACTAATGCTCTAACCGAGGCTAAATCAGTCTTCTTCATCGCTTTACCTCGGAACGAACCTAAGTGGCAGCGGAAATTGCTCTTTATCCAATCTATATAGACCTTGCTGGTGAGCCAGGTCAATAGCTTCATGGAACTCCTGCCCGTGCAGGGGACGGGCAAGCTTTGGTATGTCAAAAGCCTTATAGCAGGGGTGATACTGAGCCATGATGTTAAGGTAGGTATTGGCGGAGACCTCTCGGGCAATGAACTTTACTACCCCCTCAGTCCCCGCCAGCCCATTGGGTAACACCAGATGGCGCACCAGAAGACCATGCTGGGCTACGCCCTCATCATCCAACTGGAGGTCGCCCACCTGGCGGTGCATCTCCTTGACCGCAGCTTTATTTACTCTGGGGTAATCTTTTATCCCCGATAACTCGCCAGCGATTTTTTCATCGGAATACTTCATATCGGGCATGTAGATGTCAACTACACCATCTAATAGCTTTAGCGTTTCTATAGTATCATAGCCACCACTGTTATAGACCAGGGGCAGACGGAGCCCTTTAGCCGCTGCCAATTCTAAAGCCTCCAGGATGTAAGGCACGACGTGAGTAGGGCTGACCAGATTTATATTGTGGCAACCCTTGGACTGAAGTGAGAGCATCATGCTGGCTAATGTCTCCCTATCTACCGGGCTCCCCTCACCGAGCTGACTTATGGTGTAGTTCTGGCAGAAGGCGCAGTGTAGATTACAGTAGGCAAAGAAGATAGTCCCTGAGCCATGCCTGCCCACCAGAGGTGCTTCCTCCCCAAAGTGAGGACCATAACTGGAAACTATGACCTGAGTGGTAACCTGGCACTCACCGCTCTCGCCAGCCAGGCGATTAACACCGCAGCGGCGGGGACATACCTGGCAATCCTCCAGTATAGCTCTGGCTTTCTCCGCCCGAGCCTTTAACTCCCCGCTATCATGGAGCCGTTGGTAGGCAGCTATTTCTCTTCCTCCTCTTCCCCTTTTTGCTTTTTCCCCTTTTTAATTACCTCTACTTCTATCGGAGGGGATAGGATAGTAGTGGTGGCTATCTTCTTAGCCTCCTTTTTCGGCTTCTTGGGTTCTCGGTGTCTGTAATCTCGCCTTCCCATAGTAACACCTCTATCTGAGCATAATAACTAGTGGTTTGCCTAATTGAAGTTTAGCAAAGGAGAGCTATCGTGTAAAGTCGGCTGAAAGTTGGTCTAAAACCAAACGGGCAGCCTCTGCCTCAGCCGCTTTTTTACTTTTACCTGACCCCCTGCCCAGAATGGTATTGCCTACCCTCACCTCAACGGTAAACGTTCTATCGTGGTCTGGTCCTGTTGCTTCTATTATCTTGTAGGTAGGTGTTTGCTGGTATCTAGCTTGGATAAGCTCCTGTAGCCGTGATTTATAATCTGCCTCTACCCCTTGACTTAGCATCTTATTTAGTTCTTTATCGGCTGCCTTGAGGACGAAATCCCTGGCTATGCTCAAGCCCCGGTCGAGGAAAATAGCGGCTATTACTGCTTCTAAAGCTCCTGCCAGGTTAACTGGCTTACGCCGCCCTCCACTTGCCTCCTCGCCTTTTCCCAGGTAGAGGTAATTGCCCAGGCTGATAGCTCTGGCTATGCGGGACAGGGCATCCCGGCGCACCAGGGAGGAGCGGAGTTTGGTCATCTCCCCTTCGCTCAAGTTGGGAAAGCGCATATACAACTCTCTAGCGATAATGAAGCCCAAAATAGCATCACCCAGAAACTCAAGCCTTTCATTGGAGGTTGGGGCAAAACCGGGGTTCTCATTGACGTAGGAGCTATGAACCAGGGCTTGCTCCAGTAGAGATAAGTCATTAAACGAGACGCCCAGAGTCTGTTGCAATGTGGCTAAATCAGTCAAGGCTCGGCTCCTTTCTTAATAGTTTAGCATAAAGGGGTAAGTCTGCGGTGTCAAATAGCCTTACATTGTTATGAGAGCGGCTCCATGCTATAATTCTGGTGTGCTGGGGAATCGTCTAGCGGTAGGACAGCGGACTCTGGATCCGTAAGGGAAGGTTCGAATCCTTCTTCCCCAGCCAGCCTTTTGGTGGCGCATTCGTCTAGGGGTTTAGGACACCTCCCTCTCAAGGAGGAGATCACCGGTTCGAATCCGGTATGCGCTACCATTTATTTAGTTTCTCTTTAGTAAAGCTAATTATTTACAAATGCAACCCGATGCTCTAAGATTACTGACAAACAAAGGAGGGAAATATGGCGCGAGGTTTTATGGGAAAGATGCTATGGGTGGACCTCTCCAGAAGAAAGCTAAAGGATGAGGCGCTCGACGAAAAGCTTGGCCGCCAGTTTATTGGAGGCTATGGCTTGGGCACCAGAATCATCTTCAGTCGCCAGAAGGTAGGCGTC
Organism: uncultured Dehalococcoidales bacterium; assembly: GCA_964533385.1. Taxonomy (GTDB): domain Bacteria; phylum Chloroflexota; class Dehalococcoidia; order Dehalococcoidales; family BS750m-G39; genus CAZHLO01. The sequence continues at coordinate 3,277 of CAZHLO010000017.1, forward strand.
GACCCGCTGGGCCCGAATAGTATTCTCGGTATTACCACCGGCATGCTTACTGGTACCCCCTCAATTTCGTCTTCAAGGTACATAGTGGTGGGCAAATCACCGCTCACCGGGGGCTGGGGTGATGCTAATTCCGGCGGTAATTTTGGTCCTTACCTGAAGTTCGCCGGCTGCGATGCCGTCTTCTTTACCGGCATATCGGAAAAGCCGGTTTACCTCTTTATTAATAATGGTAAAGCTGAGCTGAGAGACGCCGCCCATCTGTGGGGGAAGGATACTTTCCAAACCGAAGACATACTCAAAGCTGAATTGGGCAAGGATGTGGAGGTAGCCTGCATCGGTCCCGCCGGAGAGAGGGTCAGCCGCATAGCGGCGGTGATGAACAACAAGGGCAGAGCCGCTGGGCGTTCGGGGTTGGGTGCCATAATGGGCTCAAAGAGGCTTAAGGCAATAGTGGTGAAAGGCAACATGAAGGTCCCTCTCGCCGATGAAACCAGAGCCAACGAACTGAGAAAAAAATATCTGGGTGAGCTGGTCGGGCATGTTGGTATGATGAGGGACTTTGGCACGCCAGGCATCTTTATTCAGTGCGCCGAAAGTGGTGATACGCCAACTAAAAACTGGTCAGGCACGGCGATTTTTGACTTTCTGGATTATGAAGACATCGCCGCCGACCCGGTTATTGAGCGCCAGGAGAAGAGGTATGCCTGTTATCGCTGCCCCATCGGCTGCGGCGGGCATATGAAGGAAGGGACCGGAGATTATAAATATGAAGCCGGTGCCCACAAACCTGAGTATGAAACGCTCGGTATGTTTGGTGCTGATTGTCTCAACAGCAACCTTGAATCGATAATCAAACTAAACGATGTCTGCAATCGCTACGGGGTTGACACCATCTCGGCGGGGGCTACTATGGCCTTCACTATTGAATGCTACGAGAGAGGGCTTATTACCAAAGCCGACACCGATGGCATTGAGATGACCTGGGGTAACCACAAATCCATCGTAGCCATGACTGAAAAAATGGTCAGGAGGGAGGGCTTTGGCGATGTCTTGGCCGATGGGGTAAAGCTAGCCGCCAGGAGGATTGGCAGAGGCGCCAGCCGATACGCCATACATATCCAGGGGCAAGAGGTTCCGGCGCATGACCCCAAGTTCGGCTATCACTGGGCAACTACCTACCGGCTGGATGCCACCCCGGCCCGCCATACCCAGGGTCCGGGAATGCCGCTCCCAGGACTGCCCATCCCCAAACACAAGCGAAGGACTTTTGCCGGGCGGGGTGAAGCCCACAAGCTGGGCAGCAACTTTAGCCATGTGGTGAGTTGTACCGGTACCTGCCTCTTCGCCTACTGGGCTTTGCCTCATGTTGATGCCTTCCTTGAGTTTATGAGCGCCGTTTCCGGTTGGGACTTCACTGTTGACGAGCTATTTAAGACCGGGGAGAGAATTGCCAATATGCGGCAGGCTTTCAATATTCGCGAAGGCCTAAACCCGCTAAAGTTCAAAGTCCCCGGCAGGGTATACGGCAATCCGCCACCAAAGAAGGGCCCCCTAGCTGGGATAACCGTTGATGAGGAAACACTGTATTCAGAGTACCTTACTGCTATGGACTGGGACCTCAAGACAGCCAAGCCGAGTAAAAAGAAATTACTGGAACTGGGACTGGATGACGTGGCTAAAGAACTCTGGCCATAAAATAGGACGACTAGATTCACGTGTATTAGCTTGCTAACCTTATATGGTATGTACAACCAAGCTTGACTTTTATATCTTTCATTTTTATAATATGCCAGTCGATTGGCACCTGTGTGATTAAGGCATAAAGTATTGCCCGAGTGGCGCAATGGCAGCGCAACCGACTTGTAATCGGTAGATTAGTGGGTTCGAATCCCCTCTCGGGCTAAAGGTTTGGCATAGGGAGGGGTGCCGGAGTGGTTAATCGGAGCAGACTGTAAATCTGCCGCCTGGAATGGCTACGCAGGTTCGAATCCTGCCCCCTCCACTTCTCCAGCTAAATATGATATGATAAATTAGATATTATACCATAAAAACCTGTATAATGATTCTAGCGCCCACATAGCTCAGCAGGTAGAGCACATTCTTGGTAAGAATGGGGTCACCAGTTCGAATCTGGTTGTGGGCTTAAAGTAAAGGGGGTTAAAAATGGCAAAGAAGAAATTTGAACGAGTCAAGCCCCATTGCAATGTGGGCACTATCGGTCATGTTGACCATGGCAAGACAACCTTGACCTCAGCGATTACCTTGGTATTATCCAAGGCAGGTCCCACCGAATTCCGCGAGTTTTACTCTATTGATAATGCACCTGAAGAGAAGGCTAGAGGAATGACAATTGCCATTGCTCATGTCGAATATGAGACCGAGAAGCGCCATTATGCCCATATTGATTGCCCGGGGCACGCTGACTACATCAAGAACATGATAACCGGGGCTGCCCAGATGGATGGGGCTATCCTGGTGGTAAGTGCGCCGGATGGTCCTATGCCCCAGACAAGGGAACACCTCTTGCTTGCCCGCCAGGTGGAGGTTCCTGCGGTTTTGGTTTGCATTAACAAGGTTGACCTTCTGGAGGATAAAGAGCTTCTGGAGCTGGTGGAGATGGAGATGCGGGAACTACTTACTAAGTACGGCTTCCCCGGTGATAAGACCCCCATTGTCAGGGTGAGTGCCACCAAGGTTCTTGAGTGTGGCTGTGGCAAGAGGGATTGCCAGTGGTGTGGTGGCATCTGGCAATTGATGGATGCCATAGATAGCTATATCCCCATTCCGCCCCGAGCCAAAGACAAGCCCTTCCTCATGCCGGTGGAGGATGTCTTTAGCATCAAGGGGCGGGGCACCGTGCCCACAGGAAGGGTGGAGAGGGGGGTGATTAGACCCGGTGATGAGGTGGAGATAGTTGGCTTACATCATGAGCCAAAGCGGACGGTAGCTACCAGCCTGGAGATGTTTCACAAGACCTTAGATGACGCCGAGCCAGGAGATGCGGTTGGTGTTCTGCTTCGGGGCATAGAGCGAGAAGAGATAGAGCGGGGTCAGGTGCTAGCTGCCCCGGGCTCGATTAAGCCATACACCTATGCTGAGGCTGAGGTATATGTTTTGAGTAAGGAAGAGGGAGGCAGGCATACCCCGTTCTTTACCGGATATAAGCCCCAGTTTTATATCAGGACTACCGATGTTACCGGGACTGTCGAACTACCAGAAGGGGTGGAGATGGTTATGCCCGGTGATAATACCCGTATGAAAATAAAACTTATTTATCCTGTAGCCCTGGAGAAGGGTTTGCGTTTTGCTATCCGGGAGGGGGGTAAAACAGTAGGTGCTGGTACCTTTAGCCGCATCATTGAGTAGACATGGCAAAAAAGGCTGAAGCCAGGGTTATTATCCATCTTGCTTGCACCGAGTGCAATGAGAGGACATATACTACCAATAAGAGCAAGAGGAATGACCCCCAACGGTTAGAGTTTAGAAAGTATTGCCCCCGTTGTCGTGCCCATACCCTCCATAGAGAGATAAAATAGTGGACGGCAACTAAAGAGGCATTTGAGGCTATTTGATGAGTTATCGTCCTACTACCAAGCGTTCAAGGTTTAAATTTTTTGGTAATATTATAGCCGAGCTAAAGAAGGTAACTTGGCTCACCAGGCGAGAGATGGTTTATTTGACCTTCCTGGTGCTGCTGGTTACCATTGCCGTGGGTCTAATCCTAGGAGCCTTTGATTATGGTTTTACTCACCTTATCGATAAGTTCTTCTCGGGTGGATAAGAACGGTTGACCGAAGGGGATAGCTCTGCATTTTCCCAAAAATCTTCATCTGAATGAGGTTATTGATGGGAGAGAATCAAAAAAGTTGGTTTGTAATTCATACCTACTCCGGGTATGAAGAACGAGTTAAGAAGAATTTAGAGCAGCGCATTAAGTTCATGGACAGCGCTGATGAGATCTCACAGATAATTATACCTACTGAGGTGGAAATTGAGGTAAAGGATGGACAACGGCGAAATGTGGATAAGAAGATATTGCCTGGCTACATCCTGGTTCAGATGAAGATGAGCGACCAGAGCTGGAATATAGTGCGTAATACCCCCGGTGTCACTGGTTTTGTCGGTAGCGGAAGCACTCCAGCCCCTTTGCCGCAGGAGGAAGTCGATCAGATTCTGAAACAGATGGCCGCCGAAACACCCAAGGTCAAGGTTGGTTTTCGTAAGGGGCAGAGTGTACGGGTAACCAACGGCCCCTTTATTGATTTTGTCGGAGTGGTGGATGAAATAAGCACGGAAAAGGGTAAGGTCAAGGTGCTTCTCTCCCTTTTTGGACGTGAAACGCCGGTGGAGCTTGACTTCTTACAGGTGGAGAAGCTTTAGGGGGCAAAGTGGCCAAAAAGGTTAAAGCAGTGATTAAACTACAGATTCCCGCCGGGAAGGCAAATCCGGCACCACCGGTAGGCCCGGCCTTAGGGCAGCACGGGCTTAATATTATGGCTTTTTGTAAGGAGTATAATGAGCGCACTGCCAATCAGGCAGGCTCTATTATCCCCGTGGAAATAACCGTCTTCGAAGACCGTTCCTTTACCTTTGTTACCAAAACACCCCCGGCTACCGATTTGCTTAAAAAAGCACTGGGTATAGAAAAGGGCTCCGGTGATGCCGGGCATGAGAAGGTGGGCAAGTTATCTCGAGCTCAGCTTCGTGAGATAGCTGAGCTTAAGGCTAAGGATTTGAATGCTAACAGTATTGAAGCCGCAGAGCGAATTATTGAAGGCACTGCCCGAAGTATGGGGATTGAGGTGGAATAATGGCTAAACACGGTAAGAAATATGCTGAGGCGATGAAACTGATAGATAAGACAAAGGCTTATCATCCTCAGGAGGCTATTGAGTTAGCCAAGAAGGCGGCTTATACCAAGTTTGATGAAACAGTTGAGCTTCACCTTCGGATGGGCGTTGACCCTCGGGATTCTGACCAGCAGGTGCGTGGTGTTGCCCTCCTGCCCCATGGCTTAGGCAAGGGGGTGCGTGTCCTGGTTTTTGCCCAGGGTGAGGCGGTAAGAATCGCCGAAGCTGCCGGGGCAGATTTCGTTGGCGGTGATGAACTGGTTAAAAAGATTGAGGATGGGTTCTTGGATTTTGATACTGCGATTGCTACCCCGGATATGATGGGCAAGGTAAGCCGGCTGGGGAAAATCTTGGGCAGGAGAGGACTGATGCCTAACCCTAAATCAGGAACAGTGGTCACTGCTAATGACCTGCCCAGGGCAATCACTGAAGCCCGCCAAGGGCGAGTGGAATTTAAACTGGACAGGTCAGCTATCATTCATGTCCCCTTGGGTAAGGTTAGTTTTGATGGTGAGAAACTCATGGGCAACCTGACAGCAGTAATGGAGGCAGTGGTCAAGGCTAAGCCCGCTGGTGCCAAGGGTCAGTATGTTAAAACTGCCTCTCTAGCTACTACCATGGGACCTGGTATAAGGCTTGACCTTAAACCAACCCTATCTTTAACTTCCGGTTAATCTAGACTGGAGGGAGATCTTTATGGAAGACATTGCTATTGTGGGTGCAGGTCAGACTGCCTTTTCTCGCAGTTGCGGTGTATCGGTTAGGGAGTTATGTTTTGAGGCTTTTAAGGAGGCGATGGAGGGTCTGGATATTACGACTAATGATATAGATGCCTCCATTATTTGTTCGGCACCAGAATACGATAAGCAGCGCTCACCCGCCGGCTTGATATCGGAGTATCTGGAGTTAACCCCCAAGCCAACCTTCTATGTTGAGACGGTATGTTCTTCCAGCAGCACCGGCTTGAGGGTAGCCTGGTCGCTGATAAAAGCTGGTCTGCACAAGGTAGTAGCCGTAATCGGCTTCCAGAAGATGTCGGAACTCTCCTCCCGTGATGCTGCCGAGAGGATGGGGAGGGGGGGAGATATAATCTGGGAGTCGCCCTTTGGTCTAACCATGCCTGCCGGTTATGCCCTGTATGCCCGGGCTCATATGGCTAAGTACGGCACTACCGAGGAGCATCTAGCCAAGGTGCGGGTTAAGAACTCGCACTACGGGGCGACCAATCCTAAGGCTACCTATCGCAAGGAGCTGAGCCTGGAAGAAATTTTAGGCTCGGAGGTGATAACCAGTCCGCTGAAGAAGTTTGATTGTTGCGCCAATGCTGATGGTGCCTCCTGTATCATAGTCGCCAGGGGGGATGTCGCCAAAGGGATAACCGAAATCCCAATCTGGATTATCGGTCTGGGTGCCGCCACTGATACCATGACCATGGCTGGGAGAAAAGAGCTAACTGGCTTAAAGTGCGCCCAGGAAGCCGCCAAGCAGGCATACAAAATGGCTGGCGTTAAACCACAGGATATTGATGTGGCTGAGGTTCACGATTGTTTTACCATATCTGAGATTCTAGCTTATGAAGACCTGGGCTTTGCCAGACCCGGAGAGGGGGTGGGGTTGATAGAGGAAAAGCAGACCTATGCCGATGGCAAGATTCCGGTAAATGTTGA
>CAZHLO010000018.1:0-9347 GCA_964533385.1 uncultured Dehalococcoidales bacterium
GCTTTAATTGTTCAAAAATACGGCGGCACATCGGTGGGAGATGCCGAGAAAATTAAAAATGTCGCCCGGCGGGTGGCTCAGACCAAAGATAAGGGCAATCAGGTCGTTGTCGTTGTCTCGGCGATGGGTGATACCACCGATGAGCTAATTAAGCTGGCTTATTCCGTGGCTGACCGGCCCAGCGACCGGGAGCTTGACCTTTTGCTCTCTACCGGCGAGATTGTTTCCTGCACCCTGCTGGCAATGGCGCTTGAGGCTATGGGCTATGAGGCGATTAGCCTCACTGGTGCCCAGGCGGGGATAAGGACCGATGCTACCTATAGCCGGGCTCGGATTCAGAAGGTTGACCCGGAAAGGGTGATTGGCGAGTTGGACAAGGGGAATATTGTCATCGTTGCCGGTTTTCAGGGGGTTACCGATGAGATGGATATAACCACCCTGGGGCGGGGTGGCTCCGATACCACCGCCGTGGCTTTAGCCGTCAGCCTGGGGGCAGAGGTCTGCCAGATATATACCGATGTTGAGGGGGTCTATACCGCTGACCCCAGACTTGTCCCTGAAGCTAAAAAGCTAGCCGAGATTGGCTATGACGAAATGCTGGAGCTGGCAACCTATGGGGCTAAGGTGATGCACCCCCGGGCGGTTGAGCTGGGGGAGCTATTCAATGTCCCCATTCTGGTTGCCTCCAGCTTCAGTGATAGTCCGGGCACATTAATTCATGGAGGGGCATCTATGGAAGTGCGAAATAAGGTAAGGGGTATTGCTCATGACCTTGATGTGGCTAAGATAACCGTGGTTGGCGTTCCTGACCGACCGGGCATTGCCGCCTCTGTCTTTGAGCCCTTAGCCAAGGCGAACATCAGCATTGATACCATTGTCCAGAATGCCAGCATCAATAAAATTACTGATTTAACCTTTACCGTGGCTAAAAGCCAGCTCAAGAAGGCAATGGAGGTGGTCAAACCTATAGCCCAGTCAATTGGCGCCAGGGAATGTACCAGCGACGCCAGATTGGGTAAGGTCAGTATTATCGGCACCGGCATGCAGAATACCCCGGGCTTTGCTGCCAGGATGTTTGGCGCCCTCAGTGGGCAGGGGATTAACATCCAGCTCATTACTACCTCGGAGATAAGGATAACCTGTATTATTGATGAAGCCAGGGTCAAGGACGCAGTTCAAGCCCTACACCGTGCCTTTGAGCTGGAAATAGAAGAATAATTTCGCCATATGGTCAAAAAATAGTTTTCCTCACGCTTGGTTTTGCTTGTTTTGCTGCCTTGGCTGGAGTAAAATAATATGATTTAGACCGGGCGAGGATAGCAGGATGGCATATCAGGAAGAAGAACAGGTAAGGCTAAGGCGGCAGCGCAGCAAGCAAGCCATCACTCTAGCCATGCAGGGGCGGTGGCGGGAGGCGGTGGCGGCTAACCAGGAGATAATCACCAGCTTTCCCAGTGATGTTGATGCCTATAATCGTTTGGGCCGAGCCTATATTGAGCTGGGCGAGTACGCACTGGCCAGGGAAGCCTACGAGCGAGCTATAGAACTTGACCCCTATAACATCATTGCCCAAAAGAACCTTCATCGTTTGTCCTATTTAGGTGAGGCTGTAGCTGGCTCGGAGGCTGATTCTGACCGGGTTGAACCCCAGCATTTTATTGAGGAGACTGGTAAGACCGGTGTCGTCAGCCTTTATCAACTGGCACCAAAAGAGGTACTGGCCAAAATGGTGGCTGGTGATAAGGTATATTTGAGAATAGACGGGCCTGGTTTAACTGTGGAAAACGGTCGTGGCGAGTATCTGGGACAGATCGAGTCCAAGCACAGTCAGCGACTTATTAAATTAATGGCGGGGGGTAACCAATATAGCGCGGCTATTGTCAGCTCAACCGAGGACAGGGTAACGGTCATTATCCGGGAGGTATATCAGGACCCCTCCCAGGCAGGGCAGCTTTCCTTCCCGCCAAAAGGGGTGGAAGGCCTTCGCCCCTACTTGAGCGATAAAATGCTCCGTCGTGAGTTGGAGTATATAGAGACACTGGGTGAGGAGTCGGCCGATACTGAGGATAAGACCCTTGATACCGAGGAGTAGGAGGTTTTAACCAGCTATGGTTTTAGGCAAGACCAGACCGGTAAATATAGAAGAGGAAATGAGTAGCTCTTACCTTGACTATGCCATGAGCGTCATTGTTTCCCGCGCCCTGCCCGATGTGCGTGATGGTTTAAAGCCGGTGCAGCGGCGTATCCTCTACGCTATGGATGAATTGGGGCTAACTCCCACCAGCCCGCACAAGAAGAGCGCCCGTATCGTGGGTGAGGTATTGGGCAAGTATCATCCTCACGGCGATGCCCCGGTTTATGAGGCAATGGTGCGTATGGCACAGGATTTCTCTATGCGATATGTCCTGGTTGATGGGCAGGGCAATTTTGGCAGCATTGATGATGACCCCCCGGCAGCTATGCGCTATACCGAGGCGCGCCTAGCCTCTATCTCTGAACAAATGTTGGTTGATATTGATAAGGAGACCGTTGACTTTATGCCCAACTTTGACGATAGCCTTAAGGAGCCTTTGGTTCTGCCCACCCAACTGCCCAATCTGCTGGTCAATGGTAGCGCTGGAATCGCCGTAGGGATGGCTACTAATATCCCACCTCATAATCTCGGAGAGGTATGTGATGCCATCTCATACCTCGTTGATAACCCTGAAGCCACCGTTGACGAACTTACCCAATTTATTAAAGGGCCTGATTTCCCCACCGCCGGCATTCTCCTGGGGGGGGAAGAGATTAAGAATGCCTATGCTACCGGGCATGGCAGGGTGGTGGTTCGGGCTAAGGCTCTCCTGGGTGACGGGTCGGGGGTGGGACAGCGCCAGATAGTAGTTACCGAGCTTCCTTATCAGACCAATAAAGCTGCCCTAGTGGAGAGGATAGCCGAGCTGGTCAAGAACAAAAAGATTGAGGGCATTAGTGGGCTGCGCGATGAGTCAGACCGCCAGGGTATGCGGATTGTTATTGAGCTGAAGCGGGAGACTCAACCGAAGCAAGTGCTCAATAACCTATATAAATATACCGCCATGCAGTCAGCCTTCTTTGTTAATATGCTGGCTCTGGTTGACGGTCAGCCCCGGGTAATAAGTCTCAAGGAAGCGCTTCAGTATTTCATCGATTTCCGCCATGAGGTTATCACTCGACGCTCTAAGTTTGAGCTGAAACAGGCTAAGGCGAGGGCTCATATTCTGGAGGGACTTAAAATCGCCTTAGACAATATAAATAAGGTGATTGCCACCATCAGAAAATCGGAAACGGCTGAGGTTGCCCGCCGTGAGCTTATGAGCGGCTTTGGCCTGTCCCAGCTTCAGGCGCAGGCTATCCTTGATATGCAGTTGCGTCGGCTGGCTAATCTGGAACAGCGCAAGATAGTTGATGAATATGCCGAGTTGGTGAAAACCATTGCCTATCTGGAAGACCTTCTGGTTAACCCCAAGAGAATGCTTCTCCTGATAAAGGAGGAAGTGAGCCAGTTAAAATCCCAGTTTGGCGACCCAAGGCGAACCAAGATAAGTGAGGAAGAGGTGACGGAATTCCGCGAGGAAGACCTTATCCCTCATCAAAGTGTGGTGGTGGCGCTCAGCAACCGGGGGTTTGTTAAAAGGGTGCCGTCTCGTGCTTACCCGCCACAGCATCGCGGTGGCAAGGGTATCATTGGCATGGTAACCAGGGAGGCCGATGCGGTAAGACTTCTGGTGGTGGCTGATACCCATGACCACCTGCTCTTCTTCACCAATCGGGGGCGGGTCTTCCACCTTAAGTGCTACGAAATCCCCGCCGATAGCTCCAGGATGGCTAAGGGGACAGCGGTGATTAACCTTTTCTCCATTGCTGATAATGAGAGGGTTACCGCTATGGTAGCCTTGGCTGATTTCAAGGCTGGTTCCTATCTATTGCTGGCTACCCGCCGTGGTGAGATAAAAAAGACAACGGCGGATAATTTTGCTTCAGTGCGCTCTAGCGGGCTTATTGCCATGGATTTGGAGCCAGAAGACGAGTTGGTGGCAGCCTGTTTAGCCACTGACCAGGATGATATCCTTTTAGTGACTAAAGCAGGGCAGGCAATCAGGTTTGCTACATCCGATTTAAGGGCTGCCTCCAGAACCAGTGGCGGGGTGCGCGGTATCCGCCTCGGCGCTAGTGACCAGGTGGTCGGCATGGATATTGCCCGTCCCGATGGTTATGTATTAGTCGTTACCAGCGGCGGCTTCGGCAAGCTCACGCCAGTAACTGCCTATCCCAGGCAACATCGGGCTGGCGGTGGGGTCAGGACGTTTAAGCTTACCGAGAAAATAGGCGAAGTGGCTGCCGCCGCCGTGGTCTCTCTATCTCAACAGTCAATGATTATATCGGCTGAGGGCATTGTCATCCAGACCCCGGTGAAGGAGAAAGACCCCAGAAAGGGCATCACCATTCAGGGCAGGAGCACCCAAGGGGTAAGGCTGATGAGGCTTGACCCTGGTGATAGGGTGGTAGCTATCGCCTGTTTTGAAAAGGAGGCTAAGTGACGAGCGTACCCTCTTTCTCTCTGCCGGGGAAGGTAGCTATCATCACCGGGGGGAGGAGGGGAATCGGTAAGGCTATCGCCCTGGCTCTGGCTGAGGCTGGGGCTGATATCGCCGTTTGTGACCGGGTGATTGATGACGGCGAGCTTAACGCCGTGGCTGAGGAGGTAGAGCGGCTCGGTCGGCGTTCTCTGGCGGTTAAGGCTGACATCACCCAGAAGTCTGATGTGGACAGTATGGTGCGGAGGGTGGTGGATGGGTTTGGCGTTATTGATATTCTGGTAAACAATGCCGCCATGAATATCATGGCGCCGCTGCTTGAGCTTAGAGAAGAGGGCTGGGACAAGATTATTGATACTGACCTTAAGGGATATTACCTCTGCTCTCAGGCAGTGGGCAAAATAATGGTGGAGCAAAAGCGGGGCAATATCATCAATATTGCCTCCACGGCGGCAATGTATACCGCTCCCGAGATGGGAGCCTACTGCATTGCCAAGGCGGGAGTGGTTATGCTAACTAAAATACTGGCGGTGGAGCTAGCCCAATACAACATACGGGTTAATGCCATTGCCCCCTCTATGGTCAAGACCAAGTTCAGCCAGCCGCTATGGAGTGACCCTGAGAGCTTAAAGCAGATTGAAGCCGGGATACCGCTGGGTCGGCTGGCTGAGCCGGAAGATATAACTGGCTCAGTCCTGTTTCTGGCTTCCGACGCTTCCAGCTATATCACCGGGCATACTATTGTCGTTGACGGCGGCTCAAGCGCCTAGCTTTTGCTGGCAGTCTGCACTCAAGCGTTCCAGTCCGCAGGCACTACAGGACTGCTCACGGCAGTCAGGGGTTTCTTCGCCTTCTATGGCACGCTGATATTCTTGCTTCAGGAAGGCTGGAGTTACCCCGACATCAATATGAGCCCAGGGCAGGGGTTCGTCTAAAGAACGTTCCCGCCGGGCGTAGAAACCGGGTTCGAGCTTGTTCTTGGCAAAGGCGCCCAGCCAATTTTGATAGTTGAAGCCTTCATCCCAGGCATCAAAGGTTGAGCCCAACTTCCAGGCATCATAGATAACTTTGCCCAACCTTCTATCTCCCCGCGACAGTGCCGCCTCTAGCAGGCTGACTTTTGGGTCCTGCCAGGATAGTCGACTCCCCTTGCGGCGTAACCCCTGCTTAAGCGCTTCGTGCTTGGCACTTAATTGCTCTTCGCTTTCCTGGGCTACCCATTGAAAGGGGGTATGTGGCTTGGGGATAAAGGTTGACAGGCTGATTCTCACCTGGGGCATCCCGCCTTTAGCCGTTCTGCCCCCGGCGCGGATTTTGGCTACTAGCTGGATGGTTGCCTCAATGTCATCCATGGTCTCGGTGGGCAAGCCGAGCATAAAATATAGCTTAAGGCTTCTCCAGCCTCTGGCGAAGGCAGCCGCCGCCGTTTCCAGGATTTCATCCTCGGTAGCGCCTTTATTGATGATTCGACGCAGTCTTTCGCTCCCTGCCTCCGGGGCAAAGGTGAGCCCGGTCCTGTGGCGGGAGGGAAGGGATTCCATCAGCTTTACCGAGAAGCTATCAATGCGCAGGCTGGGTAGTGAAAGAGCCAGGTTATCATAATTGCGGACCAGGCTCTCAACCAGCTCCTCAATTTTAGGGTAGTCGCTGGTGCTCAAAGAAACCAAGGAGACCTCATTATAGCCGCAGTTGGCGATGAGCTCCCCTACCGCCTTTATAATCTCGGGCTGGGGGCGCTGGCGCAGTGGGCGGTAGATAACCCCAGCCTGGCAGAAGCGGCAGCCCCGGGTGCAGCCCCGCTGAATCTCCACCGCCCCCCGGTCGTGGACGACCTCAATGTAGGGGACTACCGGTCTGGTGACTGGGGGAGGCAGCTGGCTAACAATCCGCCGCTGAATAACCGGTTTAGCCTCAGCTGCCATCGGGGTAATGCTTTTAACTAGACCGTCGGTCTGGTATTCCACCCGATACAGGCTGGGCACATAGACGCCGGGAATTTTAACTACCTGATGCAGTAACTCTTTTTTGCTGGCTTTCTTTTTCTTCCACCGCCTAAAGCTATCAACCAGCTCAAGCAGTACCTCTTCTCCCTCCCCGATGACAAAGAAGTCGATAAAGTCGGACATGGGCTCGGGGTTGAGGCAGCAGCTACCACCGGCGATGACTATAGGGTGAGAATCGTTTCTTTCTGAAGCCAGCACCGGTATCTGCCCCAGGTCAAGGATGTTCAGCACATTGGTATAAGTCAGCTCATAGTCCAGGGAGAAGCCGATGATATCAAAGTCTTTAAGTGGATGCTTGGATTCCAGGCTGAGCAGGGGGATACCTGCCGCCCGCATGGCGGCTTCCATATCGGTCCACGGGGCATAAACCCTTTCTGCGAGAACATCCGGCTGGCTATTTAAAATTTCATAGAGGATGGGCAGAGCCATATTGGACATACCGATCTCATATAAATCGGGGTAGCACAGGGCAAATTTTACCCGGGTCTTGTCCCAGTCCTTGATAATGCTATTCCACTCGCCACCGGTATAGCGAGCCGGTTTGGTAACCTGATAGAGAATATTATCCAGATTGTTCATTTCACTTCTCTCAGCGTGCACCAGAATCTTTCGGTCCTTGGATATTTCTCCCCGAGACTCTTAATATGGAACCCGCACCTTCGGTAGAAATCCACGGCATCGTGATCTGTCTCTGCCGATATCTCCCGCAGAGAGAACTGGCGCATCACGGTCTGAATCATCTTGCGCCCGATTCCGCGTCGTCGGCGATCGCGGCGAACTACAATGTGCCGGATTACTGCTGAGCCTGTACGTCCGAAAGCCAAGCCGATCAAACCAACTAAAGTGCCTTCTGATTTCAACCCCAGCATACTTTGCTTAGGGTTCTTGCGATATTCCAAGATAATCTGATCAGTTTTTTTCTCTCGGATTTCCAGCGGGTACTCAAGCTGCGACAGAAGCTCACGGACTTCTGCCGTCTCTAGAACGGTAGTGAGTTCTTTTAGGCTGAGGTGTTCCATTTTCCTTTCTTTCGGTTCAACTCTTACTTGCCCTATGAGTCAAGAGATTCCTTGCGCAGCAGCCGGCGATAAAAAAAGGAGTGAGCCAGATACAAGCCCATCACCGGGTTATGACCGAAGACCCTGTCTTTAACTACCAGAACCGTAGTCGGGGCTTTAGCATACTTGAAAAATAGCGAATCATGACCAACGCAAAGCCCCACCAGTATATTAAACTCTGTCCCCTCATTATTCAGAATTTCAGCCTGGGTTATGGGATTGCACATCGATTCAAAGGCACCCGGGCCGGCTATTTTTTGCTCCTCGGTAATACCAATCCTCTCCTTAGCTATAGCTCCGGTCTTGCAGCAGATAGAGACGACTTCAAAGCCTCTATTTTCTAAAATCCTGACCAGTATTTTAGCCTCATCCTTCAGACCAATGCAGGAGGCAACCCCCAGCTTCTTATAGCCCATCTTCTTAGCGAATTGCGCCACCTCCTCTACCCTGGGGTAACGTGGAGTCAGCCCTTCGGGCAGGTGCATATAGCCCTCAAATTCCTGAATAGATGCCTGTCGGGCGAACTCCCTGGTCTCTGGGTCGTCATATTCGGCTAGCGCTTTTTGGATAAGCCCTTGTTTAGTCTTTGTCGGGCAGTTTGCTGGCCCTTCAAGAAATGCCTTGCTGTTGCACACTACCTTGGTACACTTGGCACACTCAATGTTTTCCTTCATGAACCCCCTCCTTCGCTTTCTAACTGTGACAGGTCATACTTCATGCCGTCCCGGGCCGCCATTACCTTAACCCCGGTCTCTTCCGACATCCTCTGGGCAATCTCCCAGGGCTTTGCCCGCCACATGGTCATGCCAAAATGGGTCAGGATGGCTACCTTGGGCTTCAATTCCATAATAATACGCTCGGCATCAGGCACTGACAGGTGGTCAATAGGACGCCCTGGCTCCAGGAAGACGACATTGATAATCAACAGCTCACCGCCGTAGTTCTGTACCAGACCATCAAAATAGCGGCTGTCAGTGATATAAGAAAAGGTATGCTCGGAAGTTCTAAAGATTATGCCGTAAGTCTCTACCGGGTGGATGTGGCGAATTGGAGTATCAAACGAGACATTGCCTATGGAGTAGGACTTGCCTTCACCCAAAACCTCAATACCCTCGAGGTAGTCTCTCAGGTAGGAGAAGATGACCGGCTCAGTTTCCAGAGCATCAGCCGGGGCAAAGAGCCAGCCGCGGCGCTTGAATCCACCCTGAGTCATCGCCTCAATCATAATATTGACATCTGCCGAGTGGTCAAGATGACGATGGGAAACGATGATGGCACTGAGCTTATTAGCTTTAAGTTTTCTCTTGGTCGACTGAACGATACACCCCGGACCGGGGTCAACCAGTATTTCGGTACCACCCAGGTTCAGCCACAGACCACCTGAAGCCAGGAGCTGGCTAATTACCACAAACCTGGCACCAGCCGTTCCCAGAAAGATTATGGTGTCGGCCATAGCCATATAACTATAGACGATAGCTTTGGTTTTTACAATTCATTTATTACCCTCACCCCCTCGGTCCCCCTCTCCCTCAAGGGAGAGGGGGAGAGAATTAAAAAGAGGGGCTGGCGCCCCTCTTAGACACCCAAAATAAAGCAGAAGGGTAATAGATATAAGTCTTCTTAGACCTTAGTTAAGTCGGGACGTAGACTGCCGTTGAGAAGTTTCAGAGGCAAAGCCTCTAAGCTGTCTCTTATACACATCTGACGCTGCCGACGAATAGAGAGGTGTA
>CAZHLO010000019.1:0-9287 GCA_964533385.1 uncultured Dehalococcoidales bacterium
AAAGCTCCAGGCGCTGTGATTGAATATAAGGCCCGTATTTACCACCCACCTCCGGCCCCTCGTCCCAGTCAAGACCAAGCCACCGGAGAGAATCAAGTATAGCCTTCACCGCCCCCTTGACCTTGCGGGTGACATCGGTATCCTCAATACGGACAATAAAGCTACCGCCGTAATGTCTGGCGAAGAGCCAGTTAAACAAAGCCGTCCTGATATTGCCCACATGGGGAAAGCCGGTGGGGCTAGGGGCAAAACGCACTCTAACTAGTTTATCCATATCTTTTCTCCTATTCTACCACCCCACCCAACATTGTGGAAGAGGGAGAGATTTTTAGGGAGGGGGCGAAGCCCCCTCCCTTTCTTAAACCCCCTTCCCTTCATAAATACCTAAGGGAAGGGGGCAAGGGGGATAGGTCACCAAAAATGCTAGGCTATATCTTTAAGCGCCTGCGCTAAATCGGGGGGTAATTCAGACTTGAATTCCACATATTTGCCGGTGGAGGGGAGTTTAAAGCCGAGGCGGGAGGCATGCAGAAACTGGCGGGACAGATACGGGGACTTCACCCCATATATCTTGTCGCCGACCACCGGATAGCCAATTGCCGAAAAATGAACCCTTATCTGGTGGGTGCGCCCGGTCTCAGGTCTTACCTCAAGCAGGGTATAATCTTCGATATATTTGATTACCCGATATTCGGTGCGGGCTTCCCTGCCCCCGGTAACCACCGCCATTCGCTTGCGGTTGCGGGGGTCACGCCCGATTGACGCCTCAATAACGCCATTCTCCGGGGTGAGCTTCCCTTTGACCAACACCAGATAGGCTTTTGACACTGAATGGGTCTTGAACTGCTGGGCAAGGTCAGCCTGAGCCCGGCTGTTCTTAGCCACCAGCATCACCCCTGAGGTGTCTTTGTCCAGGCGGTGGACAACCCCCGGACGCAGTGAGTCGCCGATGTCAGCCAGATGGGGAAAGTGCGACAGGATAGCATTGACCAGGGTGTGACTGGGGTGTCCCGGCGCCGGGTGAACCGGCAGCCCGGCTGGTTTGTCGACAACTAAAAGGTCATCGTCCTCATAAAGGATGCTCAGGGGCATAGCCTCAGGCACTAACCGGCTGGGTGGGACGGGGGGTATGATGACCTTCAGCCTATCGCCGATATTAAGCTTGAGCCCCGGCTTAGCCACCTGGTCATTGACCGTGATATAGCCTTCGGCAATAAGCTTTTGAACATGGGTCCGAGAAAGCTCGGGGTGCTTCTCAGAAACATATTTATCAAGACGAGCACCCTTCTTATCAGCTATAAAAGTGTATACCTTATCCATCATTGGGTTGATAAATCAGTGCTTCCTGGCTATGGCTAAGATGAGCAGGGAATAAGCAAATAGAATAACACCGACAACTATAGCTGAATCAGCAAGGTTAAAGGCTGGCCACCAGCCGATGCTGATGAAGTCGGTCACACCACCAAAGCGCAGCCGGTCAATCAGATTGCCTATGGTGCCGCCTAAAACTAAGCCCAGGGCTAACCTACCCAGCAGATTATCCGAAGGGAAGAAGCGAGGATAAATAATAAGGGTATAGACCAGGATAAAGGCAATACCAACGATAGCCACAATGGTTAAGGCAAAGGAGTGGCCTTGAAATAAGCCAAAGGAGGAGCCGGTATTCTGGTTATAGACTATCCTAAAGAATCCGGCTTGAAAAATCGTTTGGCCTTCAGGATAAGACCTTATCCATAGCTGCTTCGTAAGCTGGTCGGCAATTACCACCCCTAACGCAGTAAGGAAAAAGACCACATTCCCCCGCCTACCTTGGAGATTACTTGCCTTTTGCATTCTTTGCCTGAAGCGCTTTACAGTTCAAGCACAGACTTGCCTGAGGAAGTGCTTCCAGTCGGGCTGGGTCTATCGGTTGACCACAATTATCGCATAAGCCATAGGTTCCATCTTTAAACTTTCGCAAGGTATGCTCCACCTCGGCTAGCTGGTCTATAATACGCTTCTCCAAGGTCAGCCGCCTCTCCAGCTCAAAGCTCTCGGTAGCCTCCTCCTCCCTCTTACCAAAGGGGCTACCCTCCCGCCGCTCATCAGCCGGGCGAGCGCTTGCTTTCAATTGTTCTAATTCCCCAGTTAACCGCTTTCGCTCGTTCTCCAGACGAGAACGAAGCAGATTAAAGCTTACATTCGTTTTATCCATCTTTTTCTTCATCTTTCCCTCCCCTCCGCCTACCTAGGCTGACAGGTAAGCACCTACAGTTGACAATTGTTTAAGAGAACAACGATTGGGCAGAAGAGGTTAATCCAGCATCACCCGCAACTGGCGAATGGTGTTCACTGCCTGCCCGCGCCAGTGATTGTTGGCGAAGATAAAGGTCTTCTCAGCCACACTACTTAGTTTTTGGATCCTGGGCAGCCACTCCCCGAGTTCCGAGGGGCTATAGCTATAATCATACCTCTCATAAGCATATTCATGCCGCCACCACTTATCGCTATTGCGCCCGTGAAAGCGGACATAGCCTATTTTGCTGGTTGCCTCAGCTATTGGCGGCAATAGATTAGGCAACTGTGGTTCATCGACGCAACAGAAGCCCAAATCCCGGCGGCGGAGCCAATTAAATACCTCGCTCCTCAGCCACCGGGCATTACGAAATTCAATTACCACCGGCAGCTCGCCTAAACGCTCCTTAAATAGCTCAAGGTAGTCCCAGTTACGCTGGTTAAAGCCGAAACTATAGGGAAACTGAGCTAAAATGCAACCCAGCTTTCCGGCAGCAATCACCGGCTCTAATACCTGGCAAAAAGCTTTAAACACCGGGGCATTATCCTCCCGTTGGTGAGTCATTTCCTGGTTGGCTTTAATAGAGAATAAGAAACCTGCGCCCGTTTTGTCAACCATGGCTTTTAAGATAGATGGCTTGGGTAAGGCATAAAAGGTTGAATTTACCTCGCAGGCATCGAATTCACGGGCATAGTAGACCAGCCATTCCTTCTTGGGCAAGCCCACCGGGTAGAAGTTCCCTACCCAATCACCATAGCTAAATCCTGAAGTACCAAAGTATACCATATATTTCAAGTGTATCCTATTTATTCTATTTGGTCAACGTCCCCAAACACATTACAGAGAGTTTAAGAGGGGTGGGAGGATGGGTATTGACAAACAGAGACTATTTCGTTATTGTGTAAATGATAATATTTTTCATTTAGAGCTTGCAATGAGACTTACCGAGAGAAGAATAGCCGCCGCTTTAAGACAATATGGCTACAAGCTCACCCCACAGCGAAGGTCGGTGATACGGGCAATTGCCTCCACACCAGACCACCTAACCCCGGCGGCCATATACCAGAAGGTGCGTCAAGACCACCCAACTATCGGGCTGGTGACTATTTACCGCACCCTCGACATACTGGCCAAGCTAGAACTTATCTGTGAGCTACACGCTGGGGGTAGCTGCCGCAGCTATACCATCGGCGCCCCCGAGCACCACCACCACCTGATTTGCTCCAACTGCGGCGAGGTTATTGACTTTGCTGGCTATGACCTTTCTCCACTGGAACAAAGGCTATGCCGGGAGACCGGCTTTGAGATTGAAGGGCATCTGCTTGAGTTTGTCGGTCTCTGCCAAAACTGTCAGCAAAATGATTAGAGAATAGCAATGGGGAAATGGATATATCCAATTTAAGCCTGGCCGGTGCTTTCATTATTGGGCTAGCCCATACTCTCGAACCCTGTGAGGATAAGGCAGTCGTTTCCTTATTTATTTTCTGGGCGACTAAAAGGCTACTACACGCCGTCGGGCTGGTAGTGTTGTATGGTCTGGGAATGGCACTGGTGGATACCATAATGGGATTTATCCTCTCCTATGTCGGCGTAACCTGGCTTGAGACCATAAAAACCCCTCTTGAGATCACCGCCGGCGCCATTACTCTGGTTTTCGGTGTTTTTATGCTGAGGGGTGGGGAACTGGCTCACATCGGCCACCATCACGGTGAGGCGGCTAGCGACACTAACTCAAAGCTGGCACGCTGGTACTCTATCCTGGGTCTCGGTATAGTGCGAGGGTTGCCGCCCTGCCCAATTGAAGTTGCCGTATTGATATGGGCGGCTTCTATCGGTAACCTATGGCTGGGCACAGCCACCGTTTTTGTCTTCGGCCTGGGCACTACTTTAGGCTTAATTCCTCTTGGTCTAGTCATGGGAAGCCTGACTAGCGTTATCAGTAAGACCAGATATGAGCGCTTTGTCCCCAGGATTGCCGCTACCCTGATGATTGGTTTGGGTCTGTTCATTATGCTAGCTCCCATATTGGGAATTGAACTATAGGAAGATATAGCCTATACTAATCACCACCACGCCAGAGAATAAAAATGGGGCTTCAAATCACCACCCTAAGCGAGAATACGGCTGGTTTAGGTAATTTTCTGGGGGAGAGGGGCTTAAGCATCCTGGTAGAAACAGACGGGCTAGACATCCTTTTCGATACCGGGCAGAGCATCTCCGCCAGCCACAACGCTGATATTCTTGGCATTGACCTTAGAAAAATCAATAAGATTGTCTTAAGCCATGGTCACTACGACCATACCGGAGGTCTGCGCCACATATTGCGCAAGATGAAAAGGGAAATAGAGATAATCGCTCACCCCGATATCTGGGCAGCTAAATTTAACCGCCGTGAGGATAGGTATATCGGCATACCCTTCCACCGCCAGACGCTGGAAAGTCTCGGCGCTCACTTTAATCTGACCACAGAGCCAGTGAGAATAAGTGATAACATAATGACCACCGGCGAGATTCCCATGGTAACCGATTACGAGGAGATAGAGCCGTATCTCCAGGTAAAAGAAGGTAAGCGCTTTAAGCCAGACAAGCTTCTCGATGACCAGGCGCTGATTATAACTACCGAGCCGGGGCTGGTGGTCATTCTGGGCTGTGCCCATCGCGGTATCATCAATACCCTGTACCATGCCCGCAAGCTCACCGGGGTAAAGAAAATAGATACCGTGCTCGGCGGCTGCCACCTCATGGAGGCTTCTGAAGAACGGGTATGGCTGACCATCGCCGCTCTTAAAGAGCTAGGGGTGCAAAGGCTAGGTGTCTCCCATTGCACCGGCCTAGCGGCATCTGCCATAATGGCTAGGGAGTTTGGCAACAAGTTCTTCTTCAATAACGCCGGCACCAGGATTAGCCTGTGATAAGGAGCAGTGATGAATCTTTCGGTTCAACTGGCACCGAAAAATAAAAAGGGCTTACTACTGGCTAACCCGGTGATGACCGCCTCGGGCACCTTTGGCTATGGCACCGAGTATAGTCATTTGTTTGATATTCAAAGGTTGGGGGCTATCGTCAGCAAGGGAACCACCCTCAAACCTAGAGAGGGAAACCCCCAGCCACGGCTGGCGGAGACCGCCGCTGGTCTGCTCAATGCTATAGGGCTACAGAATATCGGCGTTGAAGCCGTAATCAAGGAGAAGGCACCAATCTGGGCCGGATGGCGGGTGCCGGTCATCGTTAACATCGTGGGGGAAAGGGTAGAAGACTACGCCCGGCTGGCGGGAGAGCTGGAAGGGGTAGCCGGCATCAGCGGCATTGAGGTGAATATTGGCTGTCCCAATATCAAAGCCGGTGGTGCTGAATTTGGCGCCGCACCTAAGCCAGCGGCGGCGGTGACGGCAGCGGTAAAGGCAGCCACCTCCCTCCCGGTGCTGGTAAAGCTAACCCCAAATACCGCTGACATTGCCGCAGTGGCTAGGGCAGTAACGAAAGCCGGAGCCGATGCTATCTCCTTAATCAATACCCTGAAGGGCATGGCTATTGACATTACCAAAGGCAAACCTTTCCTCGGTGGCATAACTGGAGGTCTATCCGGACCAGCGATAAAACCGGTAGCCCTGTATATGGTATATGAGGCGGCTGGTGCTGTGGAGGTGCCAGTAGTTGGCTGCGGTGGCATTGCCACCGCCAGCGATGCTCTAGAGTTTATTATGGCTGGAGCCAGCGCCGTCCAGGTAGGCACCGCCAACTTCACTAACCCCCGTGCCCCGCTTGATGTGCTGGAGGGGATAGAGCAATTTATGGAAAAAGAGGGCATTGAGGATATAGCTGAGCTTATTGGTGTGGCGCGGCGGTAGGTCAACTTGAGATGAGTTTGAAATAAAAGAGAGGCTATTGTGCAATTAGAAGGTAAGGTGGCGGTTATCACCGGTGGTGGTAAGGGGATTGGAAGGGCGATTGCTCTGGCTTTCGCCAGGGAGGGAGCTGAAGTGGTGGTAGCAGCTAGAACCGAGTCGGATTTAAAGAGGGTAGCTTCAGAAATCGAGTCGATGGGCCGAAAAAGCCTAGCCATAGTTACTGACCTTGCCGATCCTGAGCAGGTGCGCGTCATGGTTGATAGAGCCCTGAAAAGGTTCGGCAAGGTAGATGTACTGGTGAATAACTCAGGAATAGCTGGCCCCGTAGCCAATGTGGCTGATATGGACCTGGAGGGGTGGAACCAGACACTGGCGGTCAATCTTACCGGGGCGATGCTCTGCGCCAAGTATATTCTTAAAAAAGACATGATTCCTCGCCGGAGTGGCAACATCATCAATATATCTTCTGTTTCGGGCAGAATGGGGCACGCCATGAGAAGCCCCTACAGCGCCTCTAAGTGGGGTTTGATTGGTTTTACCCAGAGTCTAGCTCTGGAGGTGGGAAGATACGGCATCAGGGTGAATTGCGTTGCTCCTGGCCCGGTAGAAGGCGACCGTATTGAGCGGGTGCTCAGGGCAGCGAGCAAGAATCTGGGCATAACTTATGAACAAGCCGTGGAGAGAGAAGTTGCCCGGACTTCTCTAGGCAGGATGGTCAAGCCCGAAGAGGTAGCGGCATTGGCCGTGTTTCTGGCTTCGGAACAGTCCAGCGGTATTACGGGTCAGACTATCAACTGCTGCGCCGGGCTCAGGATGGATTGAGGCTGTGCCAACCTGATTATTCAGCTTCAGACTCATCTACCAGCCTCTGCCCGGCAAGGAAAGCCTGCTTCAGGGCATCGGGGTGTTTGGTTATCGCCCCCTTCTCATCTACTCCGGGGAAGAGCAATCCGCCAGCATAATCAATATCAAGGACTTTGAACAGGGCCTTTACCGTAGCCAGCGCCGGCTCAAATAGATTAGCCAGCTTCATGCCACCAACGGATATAAATAATCCTTTTCTCTCTCGTCTATCGCCCAGAGGCGGTTGTTTCAGTATATACTTTCTCGCCCAAAGTGCCTGGCAGCGGTCAATCATCGCCTTGGTCTGAGCCGTTACCCCCATAAACTGGATGGGAGAGGCGAGAACTATTCGGTCTGCCCATTTCAACTCATCATAGACCATCTGCATATCGTCTTTTATCCGGCACTCGCCCGCCTCAAAACAGGCATCGCAATGCTGGCAGGGAGTAATATTGAGGTCATTAAGGATAATGGTCTTGACCTCAGCCCTTTTGCTTGCGGCACCCTTCATCACCTCAGCCAGCAATAGGTCGGTATTGCCCCCCCGCCGCGGGCTACCGCCAATACCCAGGACTCTCAATTTAAGCCTCCTTCAACGTAGCTCAGGAGCTCCGCCTCTCTGGCTCTCATCCGGCGCGCCAGCTCCAATTTATCATGCTTATAGCCCAGCAGGTGGAGCACACCGTGGATGATAAGGATGGTGAGCTCCTTTTTTAGGGAATGGCGGTGCTCCTCCGCCTGCACTGCTGCCTGGGGGTAGGAAATAATCACCTCGCCCAGATGGAGAACACCGTCAGGAGGTGGAACGAATGGGGGGAGGTCGGCCCCGATTTCTTCTTTGGTGGAAAAGGCAAGGACATCAGTAGGTTCATCCCTCCCTCGATAGTCCCGGTTTAGCTGCTTAACCCTCTCCTCGGTGGCAATAACCAGACCCATCTCCACCTCAGCGCCAGCCCCCTGAGCCACCAGAACCTGCTCGATAATACCCCGTAGCCAGCTTGAGTCAAGGTCTGCCTTGAGGGGTTCATCGATTAAAACATTTATCTCCATCTCTGCCATCTCATAATAGCACACCAAGAAGCTTCTATTCTATCACCCTCACCCCCCTTATCCCCCCTCCCTAAAATAGTAATGTGCTGAAGCTGGATGCAGTCCAAAATTAAAACATGATATTATAAGTCGGGAACTCGATTAGTGTGTGGACCATGATGAGAGGTATTACCTCAATCAATAAGCGACTTTGGATTCAACACATCACTCTAAACCGGCTCATCGTTGGAATCGGCCTTTTCATTGCCACGGCCCTGGTATTATCCACTCCAGTCCAGATGCCCGATCCGGATGATTGGGCTTATTATCATGGCGTCCGGAATTTCTCTCAAGGCCATTTTACAGTAGATAATCAGACCTGGTATCTGGAGGCCATGGAAACGGGGCGACATGGCAATATATTACTCCAATATTTGCCTATCGCATACAATAAGTGGGCCTTGGAAAAAGCGCCGGGTTACGTCTTTTATCTGATTCCTTTTCAAAAACTGGGCCTTCCCCAGTATGGCAATGTGCTACTGGCGCTGGGCATGGTGATAGTGACTTTTATATTGCTCAAGCGTTTACGCGATGAAAAAGCGGCCATGATCGGCTCTCTGCTTATGCTGTTTACGCCGATCAGCCTGGTAATGCTTAACCGTGCGTACATGGAGACTTATGCTTCACTGGCTCTCCTGGTGATAGGAGGAGGCCTGTATATCTACTATCACCTGGAGAGAGACAAGCTCACTCCACTAAAGGGTGGAACACTGCTTTTCCTGGCCTTCTTTTTTACCGGCTGGTCGGTGATCACACGTTATACTAACCTGCCGATAGCGGTGGTACTGGCCTTACACCTGGTAGTCACCCGATTTATAGCCTGGCGAAAAGGACAAAGAACCGGGATCAGAGTGGAGATACTCCCCCTCTTTCTGGGGATCGGTTTACCCCTGCTGGCAATCCTGCTCTATGACTATTTCGTTTTCGGCTCTCCTCTGACATACGGTTATAGCTTAACTCCATTCCCCACTAAATTCGCTTTCCAGTACTTAGGACAGGTTGATGCTAACGGAGAATCCATACCGGCCCAGATAATCCGATATAACCTGCAGGGTTTCTCACGAAATTTACTCATAGGCTTCCCGTTGCTGATAATCGGCATACCAGGCTTTGCCGTGGTGCTGTATCATAAATTTGCCGCCTACTTCAAACGGGACAGGTCGTCGGGAAAATGGTCCAGCCTCCGCACCGAATTGTCATGGGATATCTTACTAATATTGATTGGCTGGTTC
>CAZHLO010000020.1:0-9242 GCA_964533385.1 uncultured Dehalococcoidales bacterium
GCTTTCTCGGCGGCAGCACTGCTATACTTTTCTTGAGAGTTTTGGCGCTATGAAAACCAGCGATTTTGATTATTATCTTCCCTCTGAGCTTATTGCTCAGACGCCGGTTGAGCCAAGAGACCAATCGCGGCTTATGGTTCTGAACCGCCGCCACGGCTTGATAGAGCACCGCCGGTTTTTTGAAATACTCGACTATCTGCAGGCTGGAGATGTTTTAGTATTTAACGATAGCCGTGTTATCCCCGCCCGGCTAGAGGGCAGGAAGGTTGATACCGGCGGCAAGGTGGAGCTCTTGCTACTGCGTCAGCTCGATACTGCCGTCTGGGAGGCATTGATAAAACCTGGTAAACGAGTCAATATTGGCACCAAGGTTGAGATAACCGCTGATTCTATCGCTGGTAGCGTTAAGGTTCTGGCTGAAATAACCGGACAGGAGCAGAATGGAATAAAGGTGGTAAGCTTTTCTGACGAGAGGCTACTGCCGCAATTAGGCAAAATTCCACTACCGCCATACATACACATCCCATTGACCGATGACGAGCGCTATCAGACAGTTTATTCTCGAATATCCGGTAGTGTCGCCGCGCCCACTGCCGGGCTACATTTTACCCCCGAATTGCTCAGCCAGATAGAACGGATGGGGGTTCACTGCCTATTTATTACCCTCCATGTGGGACTTGACACCTTTAGACCGGTTAGAGAGGATGACCCGCTAACGCATCCTATCCATAAGGAATACGGTAGGATAAGTCAGGAGGTAGCCAATCAGTTATCCTGGGCTAAGATGGAAGGGCGCAGAGTCATTTGTGTTGGCACGACCACGGTTAGAATTGTAGAGGAGGCGGCTCAAGCCAGTAAGACATCTCTTTTAGAACCATTTGAGGGCTGGGTAAGCCTGTTTATTTTACCCGGATACCAGTTCCGTATAGTTGATGCCCTTATAACCAATTTTCATCTACCTCGGTCAACGCTGCTGATGCTGGTTGCTGCCTTTGCTGGTAAAGATTTTATTATTCGTGTCTACGAGGAAGCTATAGCCAAGAAGTATCGTTTCTACAGCTTTGGTGATGCCATGCTAATTTTATAGTGGAGCTAGGCATCTTCTTTACAAAGCCAGTTTTTCAGGCTAAAATAGATACAATTTTGCGGGAGTAACTCAGTTGGTAGAGTCCCTGCCTTCCAAGCAGGTGGTCGCGGGTTCGAGTCCCGTCTCCCGCTCCACAAAGCTAGACGACTACCTGCCTAGGTTGAGAAGACAAAGCTAAAGCAAAGCTGATGGCGACAACCTGCCTAGGCAAAAATAGAAGATATTAACGGGCCGACCGCAATAAAAGGTGAGACACAGTGGTAAAGCAATCGGGTTACGGGACCTCATCGATGGGCTGCTATTCTCGCTTCAGGTTGAGGGAAGGTCGGTTCGCACCCTTGGGTATTACAAGGATTTACTTAATCCTTTCTTAGCCTACGCTCAAAGCAAGAGTTGGTCAGATAACCTTAGTTCGTTGGATGCGCATAGATTGCGAGAGTTTTTATCTTGGGTTGGGACTAGGGCTGGCGAGTATAGTGTTGGCAATGGTACCAAACGAGTCACAAAACCAGAGCCTGCAACTGCTTGGCCCTACTATCGAGCCCTGAGACGGCTATTTAACTGGGCGGTTGAGGAAGGTTATCTAGAATCCAGTCCTTTAGCTACCATCCACTTTAAG
This sequence comes from uncultured Dehalococcoidales bacterium, assembly GCA_964533385.1. Lineage (GTDB taxonomy): Bacteria > Chloroflexota > Dehalococcoidia > Dehalococcoidales > BS750m-G39 > CAZHLO01. The sequence continues at coordinate 1,707 of CAZHLO010000020.1, forward strand.
TCTCCACATAATTCACGCTAGATTTTTTTCTGGCTTTACCATACAATAACACTAAGAGGAACGATATGGCTACACGGCGGAAGAAGCCAGAAATCGAACGAACCCTCGAAGACCTGCAGTTGCCGGCCTTGCAGGAAGTATTGAGCGGTGTTGAAGACGAACTCCTGGTCATTGACAGTGATTACCGGATAAGGTTTGCCAATCTGGCTGCACAGCGAAAATTAGACCAAGAATCTGCACTCGTTGGCAAACCTTGTTATCAAGTCCTCCATAGCAGAGACAAACCCTGCAATCCTCCCCTGTGGGAATGCCCTTTGAGAAAGGTGCTTGACAGCGGCACAAAGGTGGACATCCTCCACCCACTCCATAATCACCACGCCACCCGTTACATCAAGGTTACAGCGTTTCCACTCCAGGATAAACTCGGCAATGCCAAAGCAATCGTGGAGGTCAGGCGGGATGTCACCGCTGAAAGAAACCTTGAGATGCAGATTGTCAGGCGGCATCATCAGCTACTGACCCTGAGCCATATTTCCAATGCTGTAAGTGTGCTTCACAATCTGGATGCCGTTTTAAGGGCCGCTCTGGATGACGTCCTGGAACTTATCAGCGGGGCGGTTGGTGGAATTCTTCTTCTGGACGAGAAGACCAAGACCCTGTATTATCGGGTGCAGCGTGGCTTATCTCCCAAATACGCTGAGGACATGCGTATTGCTCTCGGCGATGGCATAGCGGGCAAGGTAGCGCAGAGTGGTGAGCCGATGTTAATAGAGGACATTTCCCAGGATCCCCGCACCGCCCGCCTAGACCTGGTGAGTGCCGAGGGCGTCAGGGGTTGTGTCAGCATCCCCCTTAAGGCCAGGGATAGAGTAGTTGGCGTGCTCAATATCTTCAGCCACATGGCGGGGCGGTTTGGCGCTGATGACGTCTCACTCCTGACCTCGATTGGCGACTACCTTGGCACCGCAATCGAGCAGGCAGAGCTATATGAACGGCTGGAACGAGTAGGGGCAAGGTACAAAATCCTGCTTCAGTATGCTCTGACGGCTCAGGAGCAAGAGCGCAAGAGGATTGCCCGTGAACTTCATGACGAGACGGCACAGTCACTCACCAGCCTGACTTTGAGCTTGCAGGCCATCATCGGCATGGCGGGACTGAAAGGCTTTACTGACCCAGATTTCTTGGAGAAGCTCAAGAAGACGCACTCCTATGCGGTTAACATCGGTAATGAGATAGTACAGCTCATGAAGGAACTCCGTCCCACCCTGCTGGATGAGCTGGGACTGCCGGCAGCTATTCACCGCTACGCCAAGGACAATCTCCAGTCACATGGCATCAATGTAGATTTTGATTTCAAGGGCACCGACCAGCGCCTGCCGCCTGAGGTTGAAGTAACGCTTTTCCGCATCGCACAGGGTGCCATCGGCAATATCCTGGAACACTCGGAGGCAAAGAACTCCTCGATCAGGCTGGAGTGCAACGATACCGAGTGCACATTGATCATCGCCGATGATGGAAAGGGCTTTGACGTCAGCAAGCTCACCAGTGTCGACCGCAGCGGTCGGGGTGCCGGGTTATTCATCATGAGGGAGAGGACAAGCTTGCTTGGTGGCAGTGGCTATGTTGAGTCTAAGCCGGGTAAGGGAACCAAGCTTATTGCCAAAGTGCCACTGAACAGGACGGTGGAAGACCTGGCGAAGGAACTAACCGGTGAAGAGGATACGGGTACTGATAGTTGATGACCATACGCTGGTGCGGGATGGTATCAAGGCTCTGCTGGCGCTAGCTACGGATATAGAAGTGGTTGGTGAGGCAGCCAATGGTATGGAGGCGCTGGAGAAGGTGAGGGAGTTCGCCCCGGATGTGGTGCTTATGGACTTAGCCATGCCCATTATGGGAGGTCTGGAAGCCACACGCCGAATTAGAAAAGAATTCACCGGAACCAAGGTACTGGCGCTGACCCAGTATGATGATGCCGATTACGTTGTCCCCGTCATCGAGGCAGGAGCTCAGGGCTTCATCACCAAGATGTCAGCCTTTTCCGAACTCGCTACCGCCATTCAGGCGGTTTATGGTGGTGAGTCCTATCTATCGCCTTCAGCAGCTACGGCGCTGGTGGAAGAGTTTCAGGTGAAGAGAGGTGCTGAGGGGGAAAAAGACCCTTACCAGCAGTTGACCAATAGGGAGCGGGAAGTGCTCAAGCTGCTTGCCGAGGGGTATACCGCTCGTGAAGTTGCCGATATGCTTGTGGTCAGCCCCAAGACGGTGGAATGGTACCGAACCAGCCTGATGAAGAAACTGAACATCCACAATAAGACCGACCTCATCAAGTTCGCCATACGCAAGCGAGTCATAACCATTTGATGGCGTAAGCCAACCCCTGCTCTTTACTTCTCCTGGCGTTCCCCTAATTCAAGGGTTTTACCTAGTACAAACTCCATGGGTAAATGACCGTTCATCCCCATACCTTTCCTATTTGCCCCAACGGGACATTACTATATCATGGAGCCAGCCTTATTACTATAAGGGGGCACTGTCCTGATGAATGATAAAACTCAAAGCTCTCAATCCCGTACCCAAAATTATGTTGACCACAGCCTCATTCCCCCATGTCAAGCAGCCTGCCCCCTACGCATGGACATCAGGGAATACGTTGACCTGGTTGCTCAAGGGAGGATAATGGAGGCGCTGCAGGTCATAAGAAGCGGCAACCCCTTTCCTTCCATATGTGCTTATGTCTGCACCCACCCCTGTGAGGAAGCCTGCCGTCGTCAGCAGGTGGATAAGCCCATAGCCATCCGGGCACTAAAGAGATTTGCCGTAGAGTTCGGTGGCGACAGGATGATTCACGCTGAGGCTGAAACTACCCATCCGGAGAGAGTCGCCATAGTCGGGTCTGGCCCGGCAGGGCTTGCCTGCGCTTATTATCTGAGGAAGCTGGGCTATACGGTAACCATTTTTGAGGCCCATTCGGAGCTGGGAGGCATGCTAAGGGTCGGTATTCCCCAGTACCGCCTCCCTCGTGAAGTCCTGGATATTGAAGTGCAAAGGCTGACCCGGATGGGGGTTGAAATCAGGACAAATACCAGGGTGGTCTCTCTCGATTTGCTATTTGACCTGGGCTATAAGGCAATCTTCATAACTATTGGCGCACACCAGAGTCTGAAGATGGAAATAGAGGGAGAAGATAGTCCGGGGGTCATAGACGGGGCAACATTCCTCCGTGAAATAAACCTCGGGCTCAAGCCATCTCTGGGGCGTAGGGTGGCGGTGGTGGGGGGGGGAAATGTAGCCATTGACGCTGCCCGCACTGCTGCACGTCTCGGAGCAAAGAAGGTTACTATTCTCTACCGGCGCAGCCGGGACGAGATGCCGGCTGACCCTTCCGAGGTGAAGCTGGCTCTTGAAGAAGGGATAGACCTCAAGTTGCTAGTGGCGCCGACCAGCGTAAAAAGAGAGAAGGGGAAGCTGCGTGTAACCTGCATAAGGATGGAGCTGGGCGAACCGGATGCCAGCGGTCGACGCCGCCCTGAGCCAGTTAAGGGTAGTGAGTTCGATAAGGAATACGATTCTCTTATTGCCGCAATCGGACAGGCACCATATACCCCTAGGGAGTTCCGCGTCAGCATGGGTAAAGGTAGCACCATTCAGGTTGACCCGGTCACGCTCACCACAAATCGGATAGGCGTATTTGCCGGTGGAGATGCTGTCACCGGGCCAGCCACAGTCACCGAAGCGCTGGCGGCAGGAAGGTTGGCAGCAAGCCGCATCGATGACTATCTTCAGCACCGCTACCCAATGGCCGGGAAAGAAAGGGAAACACTGAGCGGTGACCTCCCGTCCGAGACAATAGAGATGATAAAAAAGGTAGGGCGGATTGAGCCACCCATCTTACCCCCTGAAGCCAGAAAAGGCTTCAAGCCAGAAGAGCAGGTCTACGACTGGGAAACGGCTACCAATGAGGCGAGAAGATGCCTGCGCTGCGGCATGGGTGCCGAAATCCTCTCTCAGGATAAGTGTGCCACCTGTCTTACCTGTCTCAGGGTGTGTCCGTACCATGTGCCCCACATTGATGCCAGCGGCACCATCCAGATTCCAGTTGAGCAGTGCCTGGCCTGCGGTATATGCATAGCTGAATGTCCGGCAAGGGCGATAGCTCTGCGAAAGCCCTATGACCGGCGGAGTATAAGTGATGAGCTAGAGCATGTCCTCAAGTCAGCGGCAGAATCAAAGCTCAAGCCTTTCATTATCGGCTTCTGCTGCCAGTACGGGCTCTTTGGCACAGGCACGCTGGCTAGCTTATGGCGGCAGGCCAAGGCAGGAGTCTGGATTGTGCCCGTTCTCTGTGTAGCCAAGGTAGAGGCAGAGCATATGTTCCGTAGCTTTGAGGCAGGTGCCGAGGGGGTTTTCATCGCTGGCTGTGGTGAACAGTGCGCCCGTGAAAACACCACTGCTTGGGTCCGCCAGCGTGTTGAAAAGGTCAGGAAGGCCCTGGGACAGATTGGCATCGAGCCGGTGCGTCTTCATGCCTTTGCCACCGACACCGGGGTAGACCCGGCCAAAGAGCTGGACAAATTCGTGGAAAAGATAAGTGGACTCTACCTAGCCTCGATAATAATGAAGGAGGTGAAACGGTGATAATCGCTGAGCAAAAACCTCTGGAAGAAATAAGGCGAATGATCAGCCCGTATGAAAGGGTGCTGATAGTCGGCTGTGGCACCTGTATGACGGTCTGCGATGCCGGTGGCGAGCGTGAGGTCTCTTTCCTAGATAATGCCCTGCGGTTGGCGCAGGCAAAGAGCGGTGACGGGAACCACACCTTTTCCCAATATGTCTTGAAGAGGCAATGCGAGCCTGAATTTGTTGAAATGCTTAAGGACAAGGTTGGTGAGGTGGATGCCATTCTTTCACTGGGCTGTGGCATCGGGGTGCAGGCTATAGCTGAGCGCTATCCGGATATGCCGGTCCTGCCTGGGGTCAATACCTCTTTCATGGGTATGGCCAAGGAGTGGGGAGTTTGGGATGAGCGATGCGCTGCTTGTGGCGAGTGCCGTTTGGAGGAGACCGCTGGCATCTGTCCCATTACCAGGTGCACCAAGGGGATACTCAATGGTCCTTGCGCTGGCACTAAAAACGGCAAGTGCGAAGCCAACAAGGACATGGACTGCGCCTGGGTGCTGATTTATAAGCGTCTGGAGAGATTACAGCAGCTGGATAAGATGCGCCGTTATTACCCGCCAAGGAACTTTCTGGCAATCCCAAGGCCGAAGAGAATAGTGAGCAAAGCTACTATCAACACAGGAGAGAGCCATGGCTAATTCAAAATTCGAAGAAAAACTCGGCTCCGGTGAATTCATTGTGACCTCGGAGGTAGGGCCGCCTAAGGGCACAGATACCTCAGAACTTGTTCATCACATCGATTTGCTCAAGGACAGGGTTGATGCCATAAATGTCACTGACCATCAAAGCTCGGTGATGCGGTTCCCTTCGTTGGGTGGCTGTCTCCTGATAAAGGAACGCGGTGGCGAGCCTATCCTGCAGATGACCTGCCGTGACCGCAACCGTCTTGCCCTTGAGGCCGACCTTCTTTTTGCCCACTCTAGGGGCATCACCAATGTGCTTTGCCTTACCGGTGATTCGGTTGATGTGGGCGACCATAAGGTAGCCAAACCCGTCTTTGACCTTGATTCGGTTCAGTTGATAAGGATGATAAGGACTATGGAGTCAGGGAAAGACATAGCTGGTAATGATCTGAAAGGTACACCGAAGTTTTGCATCGGGGCTTCTGTCCATCCCGAGGCGGACTTCATTGAGCCGCAGCTCATCAAGTTTGATAAGAAGGTTGCTGCTGGGGCACAGTTCTTCCAGACGCAGGGAATTTTCGATTTGGGTAGCTTGCGGCGGTTCATGCAATACGCCTCTCAGTTCAACGTCAAAATCCTGGCGGGCATCATCGTTCTGGCCTCTGCCGGGATGGCCAAATATATGACGAACAACGTACCCGGAATCATCGTGCCCAAGGCTATTATTGATGAGCTGGCTACGGCGGAGAAAGGGAAGGGGTTAGAGAAGGGTATTCAGATTGCGGTTAGATTTATCAAGTCAATCAAGGACGAAAAGCTGTGCCACGGTGTGCATATCATGGCAGTAGGCAATGAGGGGGTTGTGCCTGAGATTATGGAGGCGGCCGAGCTAGCCGGAGCACCTCGCTGAGGTGATGTACTAAACTATTGAAAGGAGGAGGAGGGTGAAATGGAGAACATTAAAAGAATCTTACTTGTCGATGATGAACCGGATTTTGTCGATGCTTGTGCCAGGACTTTTGGGGCTAAAGCCTATCAGGTGATCACCTGTAGCCGGCCGGAGGTTGAGGAAAGGATGAAGGAGGAGCCTGACATCATCGTTCTGGGCACCATATCTCCGGCAGGAGAAGCCTTCCGGCTGCACCAATGGCTGAAAGGACATCCCAGATACCGGGACATACCGCTGGTAGTAATTGATGCCAGGGAAGAGGAGAGACCAATCCGGGGTTGGAGGCGGGAGGAGGGCATGCAACTTGAGGCTGAATTCTATGCCACCAAGCCAATTGAGCCGGCGACATTGTTGCCCAGAATTCAGAGCCTGCTTGAGGAAGCCTTCCGCATCATAAAGATACTGGTAACGGATGACCATACCATGGTCAGGGATGGCATATGCGCTGTCCTGGGATTACAGAAGGACATGGCAGTAATCGGTGAAGCCGTCAACGGGAAGGAATCCATTGAAAAGACAAAACGACTTCTACCAAATGTAGTTTTGATGGATATCGTCATGCCAGTAATGAGCGGTCTGGAGGCAACAAAGCGAATAACCAGAGAGTGCCCTCAATCAAAGGTCTTGATTCTGACCCAGTATGATGATGAGGAGAATATGTTTGTTGCCAAGCAGGCGGGAGCACAGGGCTTCATTCCAAAGAGAGCTGCCAGCTCTGACCTTCTTAACGGTATAAGGGCTGTCGCTGCCGGAAGATACTTTCCGCCAGCTTTTGCCTACGTGACCGCCAACTGGCCGGAAGGAGAGAAGCCTCCTGAGAAACCCACCAAGTCCAAGCAGTCTCTAGGCTGAAAAGACTCTGTAAACTGTGCACGAAGTGAAGAAGTGTTTGCTTATAAGCCGACCCCGTAATGTAGGAGGATTAACTGCTGTAACGTTGGGAGGTAAAATACAACCGGAAAGGAGGCAAGCGGTTGGTCTAACAAGCCATTGCTAGCTTGTCTCTGGGTAACCTTCCAAGCAGGTTGTCGCGGGTTCGAGTCCCGTCTCCCGCTCCACAAGGCGCAAATCAGAGGAGACCGGCAATGTCACTAATGTTTATTTCCAGCATCTTGATACTAGCCAGGATACGGTCAACATTCCTGTCTACGGCTTGAATTCCCCCGGAGATATGCTTTAGCTCGGTGGCAGTCTGTTTCAATATCTTAATCTTTTCTGCCATATCCTCTATTTTGTATTCTTCGGCCACTTTACTACTCCTTGTGCCTCAGGTCTTTAAACCTT
>CAZHLO010000021.1:0-9063 GCA_964533385.1 uncultured Dehalococcoidales bacterium
TCCACGACGTTGGTGGTGAACACGAGGTAGCCTGCATCAGGGTTTAACTATACATCAAAAATAACCCTGCTGTTAACAGACGTGGAAAGGAGAGCGAAGCATATGGGCGATATATTGAGGGGCAAAGTGGCTGTAGTTACCGGCTCAGGTCAAGGAATTGGGAGAGCCATTGCTGTAGGCATGGCAGAGGAGGGTGCCAAGGTGGTTACCAATAACCGCCGCCCGGGGTCTACTGGTTATGCCCTTCTGGACGATTCGATTCTGAATTTAATGAGCCCAGAGCAAAGAGAGTGGTTGCGTAAGCAATCTCAGGAGGCAACCGGAGACGCCGAGACCACTGCCAGGGAGATAAGAAAACTGGGCACTGAGGCTGTACCTTTCTTTGGTGACATCTCCAACTTTGAGGTAGCCGGCAAGCTGATACAGACAGCTGTTGATAGTTTTGGGAAGATTGACATCCTGGTGAACGTCGCCGGGACTTTCGGCTTCAGCGCCATCTGGGAGATGACCGAGGAGCTCTGGGATCGTGTTACCCTCCCCAAGCCCAAGGGTTATTTCAACTGTATTCGCCATGCCGCTCCCTTCATGATGAAGCAGAAGTGGGGGCGAATAATAAATTGCACCTCGAGGGCCTTTCTTGGCGATGTTCTTAAGCACGCCGAGTATTGTGCCGCTAACGCTGGGGTGGTAGGCCTGACCTGGGCGGTGGCTAAAGAACTGTTCCCGTATGGCATAACCTGTAATGCTTTTTCCCCGCATGCCAGGACACGGGCTTCTTTTGAACTGGACGCCTACGATAAGGCGGTAACCGAGGCAGAGAGCCCCTGGATGGATAGGAAGTTCGCCTTCCCCTTAGAGAACACCCCAAGCCCGGAGGATGTAGCTCCATTTATAATCTACCTTGCCTCTGATGAGTCTGCTGGAATAAACGGAAAAGTTTTCAGCGTCGGCGGGTCGAGCGTCGGTCTTTACTCAGAACCTGAAATATCGAAGACCATGATTAAGTATGGAGGCAGGTGGACGATGACTGAGCTAAGACAACAGGTGCCCTTTGCACTGCTGTTAGGGAATAGGTAGGAGGTAATTGAAAATGGATAAGAACTGAAGGCAGTCTTATAATTTTGCCACACAATAGTCGCTCGGCAAGGAGGGAAGACCAAATGGCAAAATCAAAATTGGAAAAATACATCAGAAGAAATATACAAGTAACAGAAGAGATACAACAACGGCACCCTGAAGTTAAAAGTACGGTTCTGGGTTTGAAGAGCGACCAGACCTTCGGCAAGAAAAACTTCGCCCTGAGCTGGTGGCCCATTTCTGAGCCATTCGAAATGGTTTCGGAGCCCCACGCCCATGATTTTGACCAGTTCCTCATTTTCGTTGGCGGGGATATTAACAATATGCCAGACCTAGGGGGAGAGGTTGAATTAACATTGGGTGAAGAGAAGGGAAAACTGGAAAAGTTCGTCTTTACCAAAGCCACCGCCGTCTACATTCCCGCCGGCCTATTTCATTGCCCCCTCAATTTCAAGAAGGTGAATAACCCGGCTAAACCCATCTTGTTCCACGACTTTTTCTTTGCCCGTGAGTATAAAAGGAAGGGGACTTAAAAATGGCTAAATCGAAATACGGGAAATATATCGTCACCAAACCCAAGGCTAACATAGTCCCGCCCCCCTGGAGCCCCAAGGGTCCCATTCCCGGTCGCGTGGCTTACATAGATAAAGAGGTCATTGATGGCGCTTTCTATATGGAATGCGTCTGGATGATGCCAGGGCTCAGGCCTCCGCCTGGGGCTAGTTCTGAGCCACGAGGACCACAGGCTCATACCCACGATTATGATGAAATCCTGGGCTTTTTCGGCAGTGACACGGAAAACATGTATGAACTGGGTGGAGAAGCCGTATTATGGCTGGAAGATGAAAAACATATAATCAACAAAAGCTGCCTGGTCTTTATTCCCAAGGGGATGAAGCACTGTCCATTATACTTCACCAGAATAGACAAACCCATCTTCCACTTTAGTGTTGGTCCTGGGGAAATGTACTTTTAGCCAGAAACCCAGTTTGGTCAGACTCCTATAACTGCTCCTCTGGTTAATATGTCTTTTTTCCTGAGCTCTCTTACCTGAAAGAGAAGAAGAGAAATAGTTAGTAGAAAAGTCAGCCCATCAGTGATGGGAAATGCCAGCCACACGCCGTCTAGCTCTAAGAATCGGGGCAGTACAAATATCAGGGGAATCAAGAACAGGAAGGGCCTCGATATAGCCGTGACGAATGCCTGAGTCGCCTTCCCGATTGACTGGAAGACCAGTGACCCCACCATTAAAGAGCCTGTCAGATATAGAGATAAAAAGACACGTTTTGCCGCATAAGAGCCCAGTGCAATAAGCTCATTATCAGCCGTGAAAATGCGAATAAACGGTTCCGGGGCGAAGTAGAGAACTATAAATACCCCAAGGCAACAGGCGGTGGCAGCAACCATGGCTATCTTGATTGCCTTTATTGCCATATTATAGCGCTTTGCTCCGTAATTGAAGCCGAGTATCGGCTGAAGCCCTCCACCGATGGCGATACCTGGCATAAGGGCAAACATCATTATGCGGTTAACGATGCCAAAGGTAGAAATAGCCAGGTCGCCACCATAGGTAATAAGCATTCTATTCACAAAAATAGCGGATAGACTCCCCGCCATCAGTCGGACAAACGAGGCAATTCCTATAGCCAGAATGCCTTTCAGTATATTCCATTCAATGATTAAGCTTCTGAAGTGAATTTTAAGAAAGCTCTTTCCCCCAAAAAAATAGCTCATAAAGTATAAGACAGAAATCAGCTGGGCTATCACTGTAGCCAGCGCCGACCCCCTTACCCCCATATCAAGCGGTATGATGAATACCGCACAAAGTATAATGTTCAATATGGCGCCTATTATCATCCCGGTCATCGGGACGCGGGCATTCCCCTCGGCTCTTATCAGGCTATTTAGTGCCATGGACAAAGTGGAGAAAACTGTACCGAAAAGAATAATTGTCATGAAATCTCGGGCATAGGGGAGGATAGTCTCCGAAGCTCCCATGAGCCTGAGCCAGAAGTCGGGATTAGCCAAGCCAGCTGCCATTATTATGACTGATAGCACGATATTGGTCGTCAGGGCATTGCCCAGCGTCCGCTCTGCCTTGGTCAGGTCACCGGCTCCGATTGACCTTGAAATTAATGAGGCACCACCCATCCCCGTCATGTCCCCGATTCCTATCGACATTAGTTGAATCGGGAAAACTATGGAAAGCCCGGCAATACCAAGGGGACCAACGTAGTGACCAATAAAAATTGTGTCAACCACGTTGTATAAGGTCATGATAAACATGCCAAAAAACGTGGGCAGGGTTAGTTTCAGCAGTAATCTGCCGATTCGACTATCATCAAGCACACTTTGAGTCTGATTTTTCATTATGGCAATCGTATATGCATATAAATTTACAAGCTAACAGTTGAGGCGGGGTTTTACCTACTGCAATCTGGATAATATGTCTCGTAGTTTTTCCAGCGAATCCGATAAATCCACCAGTTCTTCATCAGTTAGGCTGGATACAAACTCTTTGGTTGCCTTCCATATGTTGCCGCCGTGTTCCTCTAAAAAAGCACTGCCCTTATCAGTAAGCACGATATTGGTCACCCTCCGGTCAGCGCTATCGCCTTGTCTCTCCACCATTTCCAGCTCCACCAACTTATCGATGAGATGTGTCATCTGGGCCCGGGCTACCTGCAACCTTTCTCCGATTTCGGTAATGTGGAAAGTACCGTCTTCCTTGAGTAGCCTCATAATCTCAAAGTGAAGCGGCGATATATCTATATTAATGCTATTCAGTGCTGCCTTGAGTAGCTTGCGCCGTACCCCCCTGAAAATAAGAGGGGGGACAGACAACAGGTCATCAGCCGTCCTTTCCAGAATGTCCTTTCGCATTTTCTGTCCTTCCCCCAGACAAAGTCTGGAGTATATAATTTATTATATATATAGTATACAATGTTAACTATATCTTACCATTTCTTCGCTCTCTTGTAAACATTAGAGGCAGAGCATCTTGACCAAGGCGAAAGCACCTGCTATGATGCTTTCTGTTGAAAGGAGGTTTTAAACATGGTAAAGAAAGAGTATGCCCATCTGATAAAGCCAGTAAAGATTCAGAAGGGACCTGCCGGGCTCTATCCGGAACCACGTATTTGGATGGAAGGCAAGGATATGGAAGGCTTTAACGCCAATTTTTCCCTTGGCTTCGTCAAAGACCCCACCGTGCTTCACCCCGTTGAAGGAGCGCTGGTCCATCCTTATGATGAATGTCTGGTTTTTGAAGGAACTGATAATAGAAATATACTCTATTTAGGTGCCGAAGTAGCGGTAGAGCTTGGCGAAGAGAGGGAAGAACATGTTTTTACCGAGCCCTCGGTAGTGCTTATCCCCAAAGGCATGCCTCACGGTCCGGTTACACTTCGAAGGGTCGATAGACCTATTGTTCATTACCAAATTGGTCTGGCTGCAGACTACAAGGCGGCAGCAGCTCCCCAGAAGGCAAAAGCGGCTAAAAAAGACTCAAAATACGGGCATTTAATTAAAAGAATGATTACCTATATCGACTGGACTAAGGCGAGCATGCGTCGCCCCGATGACCCGCTGGACTATTCGGCTATTGCCGACCGCGCTGGTGTCCTGCACCCTGCGGAGAGGGGGGTTGGGCCAGGTAACGGCGACCAGATTGTCTGGCTCTTCGGTAATGACCTGGAGGGCTTTAATGTCAATTTCACCTGGGGTTTCTATTCTCAGTGTGGCAAGTGGCACCGCGGCGGCGAAGCCCATTATCACCCCGAAGCGGAAATACTGGTCTACGTCGGCCTTGACCCGGATAATCTGAACTATCTGGGGGCGGAACTGGAGCTGGGTATGGGCAAGGACTACGAAAGGCATATCTTCAACACGCCCACCATCGCTATCTGCCCTGAGGGCTTTCCCCACCTCCCATTAATCACCCGATGGGTGGATAAGCCCTACGGCTTTATCGTGGTCTGCCTCAGCGGTGAACACGCCTCACCTTGGGTGGAGGCGTAACCTTTTTCAGAGGAATTACTAAAAAGGAGTATTAAAATGGCCAAGAAACTGTACGCCCATCTGATGAAACCGTTGCTCATCCAAAAAACACCGGCAGGCTTGTATCCCGAGCCGTGGATATGGATGGAAGGCAAGGATATGGAGGGATTCAACGCCAATTTTTCCTACGGCTTTATTAAAAAACCCACCACCCTCCACCCCGCTAAAGGGGCTCTGGTGCACCCTTACGACGAATGCCTGGTCTTTGCCGGAATAAACAACAAGGATATTACTTATTTAGGCGCCGAAATATCGGTGGAGTTGGGTGAGGAACGCGAGGAACATGTATTTAAAGTACCCTCGGTGATCATCGTCCCCAAGGGGACGCCGCACGGCCCGGTTACGGTGAAAAAACTCAATAAACCCATCGTCCATTACTCCATTGGTCTGGCGGCCGCCTATAAGGCTCAGTCGCTCCCGGAAAAGGTTAAATCGAAAGGCTCGAAATACGGGCACCTGGTCAAGCCATTAGGCTCCGGTTTTGAACCAATTAAGTTATCACTCATGGCCAAGGATAAGCGTTGGTTTGAGGAGTATAAGAGAGAACACCCTGATTTCATTATGAATCTGGAGCAGGTGGGCCAGCTGGGACCCGGGAATGCTGACCATCTTGTTTGGCTCTACGGGAAAGACCTTGAAGGGTTTGATGTCAATTTCACCTGGGGATTTTATACTGGCGCAGGTATCTGGCACCGCGGTGGCGAAGCCCACTACCACCCGGCAGAGGAAATACTGGTCTTTGCCGGGCTTGACCCTGATAACCTGAATTACCTGGGGTGCGAACAGGAGCTAGCTATGGGCAAGGAATATGAAAGACATGTCTTCAACACTCCTACCGTCGCCGTCTGCCCTTCAGGCTTTCCCCATCTCCCCCTCATCACCCGGTGGACGGATAAGCCTTACGCCTTTATCGTATGTTGCCTCAATGCCCTGCACGATGCTCCCTGGACACTGAAAGAAGAAGAATAATCACATTAACCTGGGAGGATTTAGATAAGGTATCGTCGGTTTGGCATACTGGATTGGCAGGTATCGGCATTAGGCTTTGGCATTAGACGGCTGCCACGGGTAGACAATAACCCGTTAGAGATAGACGAGGCTGAGTCCATCGGCATGCTCCGCTATGCCATTGACCATGGTGTCAACTATCTTGACCTGGGCTATCCCTATGACCTTGAGCTTCAGAAACACCTGACCCATATCATCAGCCGGGCACTTCAAGACGGCTACCGCCAGAAAATTAAAGTTACTGCCACTTTACCTTCCCCGCTTATTAATTCCTCTCAGGACTTCAATCATTATCTGAACCAGCAACTTAAGTGGCTGCAAACGGACAGGCTAGACTTTTATCTTTTAGGGGGGTTGAACCGGGATATCTGGCCCCGGTTACAGGAACTGAATGTTATTAGTTGGGCTGAGAGAGCCATGGGCGATGGGCGAATTGGCAAGCTGGGATTCGCCTTCCACGACCATTTTCAAGCCCTCAGAAGCATACTAGTTGCTTACGATAACTGGACCCTCGGTCAATTTCAATATAGTTTTATGGACATAGACCATCACCCCGGTGTCGGCGGACTAAAATACGCCGCTGACAAGGGGCTGGCGGTCGTTGTTACCGAACCACTTCGGGGAGGGCGGCTCACTAAAAAGCCACCGGCACCAGTAGCTAAGGTATGGAAAAACGCTTCACCAAAGCGCTCACTGGCTGAGTGGGGATTACGCTGGGTCTGGAATCACTCCGAGGTCTCTACCGTTGTCAATGACATGAGCACCATGGAGCAGGTAGTTGAAAATATCGCTCTGGCTGGTCGTGTGGAGCCTGATAGTCTTACCGTACCGCAGGAGGTGGTAATCAGCCAGGTCAGGGAAGCCTACCGCAAGCTGAGCCCCATCCCTTGTACAGCTTGTCGCGGTTGTATGCCCTGTCCTCAGGGCATTGATGTACCACGCATCTTTGAACTCTACAACGATGCCATTATGTACGATGATATGGAAGCAGCACGCTCTATTTACCGTAGGGAACAACACCACCTTGATAACTGCACTGAATGCGGTGCCTGTGTTTGTGGCCGGGAAATTGATATTGTGGACTGGCTCAAGAAATTATCAAAAATATGGAATGATAAATAGAGGTGGAGCCTCGGCTCTGCCCTTTACTTTAAATCAGCAATGTTCAGCGATTGCTTTCTGGTGAACCAGATAAAGGCGGTGATACCTATCACTAATATGACGGCTCCTGAGTAGAATGCCGATTCAATGCCCGTCAAATCAACAATGCCACCAAACATGATGGGTCCCACCCCATTGCCGATTTGCATCGCCATCATGAACATAGCCATACTAGTCCCCATACCAAAGATTCTACCCTCCTCAACGACATAGGCAGTGGCTGCCGGCATGGCAAAGGCGGTACCGATGGCCATAAGAGCGTACATTACCAGTAGCGGCCAGAAGCCACCCGCCACAGGTAGTAATGCGGTAAAAATAATAGCAACTGCGCTACCGGCGATTACCAGTCCTCGTCTACTGTATCTATCAGCCAGAGTGCCGGTGTAAGATTGTAACAGTGCCAGCGGCGCTCGTGACGCTATCAGCAGCCCAATGAGACTGACGCTCATGCCGAGGTTCTGGCTGGCGAAGAGTGGTAAAAACGTCATTATACTAGCCGTACTGAAACCAAGTGCCATCCGAAAGACAAATGCTCCCTGCAGTATATTGCTCTTCCTTAAGCCCGTAAAAGCCGCAGTTTGTTCTTCCGAGGCAATCTTTTTGACAACTTCAGGCAAGAAGATGATACTGGCGATTAAGCCAACCAGGCAAAGTGCTGCCATCACCAGGAAAGTTGTGTTGATGTTGAAAACATCGGTCAGCACGCCACCAAATAGTGGACCAATGCTCATGCTGCTGAAAAGGATGGCACTAAAGTGCCCCATCCACCTGCCCTCCTCACCCTTCGGTGTGATATCACCGAGGTAGGCTTGGGCAATAGGTAAATGCATTGAGGCTCCGATGCCCTGGAAAATGCGTACTAATATTAGCTGGAGAGGGTTTTGTGCCCAGATGAAGCCAAGCGAGGCAACGGTTAGGATGGCAAGACCGGTGCAAAGAAACACCTTGCGCCCAATACGGTCAGAGAGTCTGCCCATAAAAGGTAGAGAAACCATAAGTGATAGGCTAAACCCGGCATTGATAAGACCGATTTCAAGCGCAGTAGCCCCTAACTGGTCAGCGTATATTGGCAATAAAGGTACTACTACGCCCATCCCCAACATGGAAATGAGCATAGTAGTAACCAGTACGGCGAAGGCTTTCTTATTCATAGAAAACTACACTGAAACCCCCCAGCTTGCTGGGGGGCATTCGCAGATATTCTAACAACAAAGCGGGGAATGCGCAAACAGACAAAGAAACTAGCCGCCAAGAAACAGAGTGAGTACTTAGCGTGGCTTGACTAAGATGCCCCAGTCTGCTGGCACCCTACTTCTCTTCGCGGTCGTATGTCTCAGTCACTTCCTTACCCGACCTGGGTAGAGAGAAAGACCTGCACTCCCATCTGTTTAATCTGGTCTTGGACTTCTTCAATGCCGTCGATATGCTTGTCCTCGTCACTGAGGATACTCTCCAGAATCTCCCGGGTAGCAAAATCTTTGGCATCACCGCATAGCTTGATAGCCGAATTGTAGGCTTTGATGGCATCACTTTCCAGAACATGGTCGCTGGCAAACATTTTGGGAACGTCCGCGCCAATATGCATCTTCCGAAGTTCACTCACGATAGGAGTGCCTTCAAGGAATAGAATGCGTCCAATAAGCTTTTCAGCGTGTTTCATCTCTTCTATGGCACGCTTCTGGATTGCCTCGCCAAGCTTATTGTAGCCCCAATTTTCACACATTTCAGCATGTACCATATACTGGTTAATTGCGGTCA
>CAZHLO010000022.1:0-8841 GCA_964533385.1 uncultured Dehalococcoidales bacterium
TTTATTTTCCCCAGCAGTGAAATCTATGGGGGCTTGTCCAGTTGCTGGGACTACGGACCTCTGGGTGTGGAACTAAAGAAGAATATAAAGCAAGCCTGGTGGAAAACGATTGTCCAGGAGCGCGATGATATGGTGGGTCTGGATGCCAGCATCCTGATGCACCCCCAGACTTGGGAAGCCAGCGGACACCTTGAGGGTTTTAAAGACCCCCTGGTGGAGTGCAAGAGCTGCCACCTGAGGTGGCGCATTGATGACATAAAGGGGAACAAGTGTCCTTCCTGCGGTGGTGAGCTGACCGAGCCTCACCTGTTCAACCTGATGTTTAAGACCTTTATCGGCCCTATTGAGGAAGAGGCTAGCGTGGTCTATCTACGCCCGGAGACGGCCCAGGGCATGTTTGTCAACTTTGAAAATGTGGTCAATAGCACCAGAAAGAGACTGCCCTTCGGCATTGCTCAGATAGGCAAAGCCTTCCGCAATGAGGTTACCACCGGCAACTTTATCTTCCGCTGCCGCGAATTTGAGCAAATGGAGATAGAGTTCTTCGTCAGGCCGGAGACAGCTAAACAGTGGTTTGACTACTGGGTTGAGGAGAGGCTTGGCTGGTATGTGAAGCTGGGCATCAAGAGGGAAAACCTGAGGCTGCACCAGCACACCAAGGAGGAACTGGCACACTATGCCAAAGAGTGCTATGACATTGACTATCTATACCCTATGGGCTGGGCTGAGCTGGAGGGTATTGCTAATCGCGGCGACTTTGACCTGGTGCAGCACGCCAAGTTTAGCGGCAAGAGCCTGGTCTATTATGATGAAGAGACCAAGGAGCATATTGTCCCTTATATTATTGAGCCCTCGGCGGGGGTTGACCGCACTGCACTGGCTCTGCTTTGTGATGCCTATGATGAGGATATAGCTGATGGTGAAAAAAGGGTGCTGCTCCGTCTCCATACTGACCTGGCTCCCATCAAGGTGGCTGTGTTGCCCCTGAGCCGGCGGGAGAACCTGGTTTCTCTGGCGAAAGAGGTCTATGCTGACCTGCGCCGGCACTTTATGACGCAGTACGATGACGCCCAAAGTATTGGGCGGCGCTACCGGCGACAGGATGAGATTGGCACTCCCTTCTGCGTTACCATCGACTTTCAGTCGCTTGAGGATAAACAAGTCACCATAAGGGAGCGCGACACTCTGAACCAGATTAGGCTACCTATAGCAGAACTGAAGAACACACTTCAAGCCAAGCTTGCTGGCGAAGAGCTATTTGTCCTGCCGCCGGGGGGGAGTATATGGAAGGAGGGAGAAAATGGCTGAAAAATCAATAATTATCATCGGGGGTGGTATTGCTGGGCTTTCGGCTGGGTGCTACGGACAGATGAATGGCTACCACACCTCTATCTTTGAGATGCACGACAAGCCGGGCGGAGTATGCACTGTCTGGAAGCGCCAGGGCTATACTATCGACGGTTGTATTCACTGGCTGGTGGGGACAAATCCGGCAAATAATTTCTACCCTATATGGAAGGAGCTTGGGGCGCTAACGGGGCAACCTATCGTGAACCACGACTATTTCCTGCTCATCGAGGGGAAAGGTGGTAAGGTTTTCAAGGTCTATACCGACCTTGATCGCCTGGAGCAGCATATGAAGGAGTTGTCCCCTGAGGATAAGGCTGTTATTGAGGAACTTATCGGAGTGGCGCGTAAGTGTACCCGCGTGGAAATGCCCGTAGATAAAGCCCCTGAGCTATACAGTCCCATTGACGGACTCAAGATGATGTTTAAAATGTTCCTATTTTTAAGGCTTATGAAAAAGTGGAGCAAGATTTCGACACTTGATTTTTCCCGACGCTTCAAGAACCCCTTTCTGCGTGAGGCTTTCTCTGCCGGCTTCGTCGGCGACATCTCGGGTTTCCCCATGCTTTTCATGCTGATGACGCTCGCCTGGCTGGACCAGAAAGCGGCGGGTTATACGGTAGGCGGTTCCCTGGAGTTTGCCCGGGCTATCGAGCGGCGTTACCTCAGCCTCGGCGGTGAGATCAACTATAAGGCGCCGGTGGCTAAGGTATTGGTGAAGAACGATAGGGCAGTGGGGGTGCGTCTAGCTGATGGCTCTGAGCACCGCGGCGACATCGTTATCTCCGCCGCTGATGGCCACACCACTATCTTCAGCATGCTTGGCGGGAAATACATCGATAATAAAATACGGGGTTATTACGACAAACCTAGTCTCTTCCCTCCGTTGGTGTATGTCGGGCTGGGGGTGAAACGCACCTTCGATGATATACCCTCTTCAGTGGGCGGGTTGATTTTCCCTCTGGCTAAACCGCTTACTATTGCCGGCAAGAAGCACCAGCAATTGGGCGTGCAGATTTACAACTTTGACCCCACCCTGGCACCAAAAGGCAAGATTGTGTTAAGGGTCATGTTCAATACCGACTACGATTACTGGAAGAAGCTGAGCCAGGAGCCCGAGCGCTATAATGCAGAAAAGGAGCATATCGCCGACCAGGTAGTTGCCGCGCTTGACCAGCGTTTCCCCGGGCTGGCAGCCAAGGTGGAAATGCGCGATGTGGCGACTCCTCTTAGCTGGGAGAGGTATACTGGCAACTGGCGGGGTAGCTACGAGGGCTGGCTGCCCACAGCCCAGGGTGATATGGCGTTTTTGACGGGGCGTATGAGCAAAACTCTGCCCGGGCTCGATAATTTCTATATGGCCGGACAGTGGGTTGAGCCGGGTGGCGGCTTACCGACAGCCGCTATGTCCGGTCGCAATGTAACTCAGATAATCTGTAAGCAGGATAAAAAGCCATTCGTCACCACGACTCCGTAATACCGCTCTGAGGTTGGGGAGTTTAAGAGAGGCGCTAGCCCCTCTTTTAAAAAATATCTCCCCCTTCCCCTTGTCAAGGGGAAGGGGGATAAAGAGGGATAGGGTTGAAATACCAAGCGGTCATCTTCGACCTGTTCGGGACATTAGTTGATAACTACCCTTTGGCCGAAAGTAATGACGCCTGCAGGCAGATGGCTGAGGAACTATCGGTGCCTCCCGATGATTTTTTAACTCTGTGGATTAAAACCTACGACAAACGGATGACAGGAGTCTTCAAAAACTATCAAGCCTGTATCGAGCATATTTGTCAGCAGCTTGGGGTACGGGTACCGCATAATCAAATTGATTTGGCGGCCAGTATCCGTTTTGGCGTAACCAAAGGAGAGGTCACGGCACCCCGGGAAGAGGCCGTAGAGGTACTTTCATATCTGAAGTCAAATGGGTATAAAACCGGGCTTATCAGCAATTGCTCATTTGAAACGACAATAATATGGAAAGAAACGACACTGGCACCACTGATTGATGTGGCTGTATTTTCGTGTCTGGTAGGAACAATAAAGCCTGACCCGCGCATCTATCAAATAGCAGTAGAGAAGCTGGCGGTTAATCCCGAAGAATGCCTTTATATCGCCGATGGCATCGGCCAAGAATTAACGAGCGCTTCGAAGCTCGGTATGTACGCTGTCCAGATTCGTGTGCCTCACGATAAAGACTATGACACCTATCGTGAAGAATGGAACGGCCCTGTAATCTCGTTGTTGCGTGAGGTATTGACGCTGCTGGAATAGAGGTAAAATTAGGATGTTAAGAGGGGCACTAGTCCCTCTTTTAATAAATGACTTCCCCCTTCCCCTTTAGGGGAAGGGGGATAAAGGGGGATAGGGTTGAAAATCCTCCACTTTGCCGACCTTCACCTTGGTGTTGAGACCTACGGACGTCTTGACCCGGCTACCGGTCTATCCTCGCGCCTGCTTGATTTTCTGAACGCCCTTGACCAGGTGGTGGATTTTGCCATCGAGAATAAAGTTGACCTCGTCCTTTTCTGCGGCGATGCCTACAAGAGCCGTGAGCCAACCCAGACTCAACAGCGGGAGTTTGCCAAGAGAATTAGTCGGCTGTCTACCAGCAGCATCCCCACCTTCCTTCTAGTCGGTAACCACGATCTTCCCAATGCTATCGGCAAGGCGACCACCACCGAAATCTTTGATACCCTAACGGTGAAAAATGTCT
The DNA here is from genome assembly GCA_964533385.1 of uncultured Dehalococcoidales bacterium. Taxonomy (GTDB): domain Bacteria; phylum Chloroflexota; class Dehalococcoidia; order Dehalococcoidales; family BS750m-G39; genus CAZHLO01. Next base: position 4,055 of record CAZHLO010000022.1, read on the forward strand.
ATGTCTCTAACCGCCCCCAAATTTACCGCATCCCGACCAGTAGCGGGACGGTTCAGGTAGTCTCCTTACCCTGGCTGAGGCGCAGCGCTCTATTGACCAGGGAAGAGACTAAAAACCTTACCTTTGACCAATTAAATCAGAGGCTGGAGCAGGCATTAACCAGTGTCATCGCTGCCAAAGCTGAAGAACTTGAGCCGGCACTGCCGGCGATACTGGCGGCTCATGTCTGGGTCACCGGCGCCCAGGTAGGCTCGGAGAGGGCAATGACCATAGGGCAGGAGTATGCCTTGCTGCTGAGCAATGTTACCCATTCCGCCTTTGATTATATCGCCTTAGGTCATATTCATAAGCACCAGGTCTTGAGTAGTAACCCGCCGGTGGTTTATGCTGGTAGCCTCGAGCGGCTGGATTTCAGCGAGGCGGAAGATGATAAGGGGTTTTACCTGGTAGAGATTGAAACGGATGGGGAAACAGGCAAAAGGCGAGTTTCCTTTGACTTTCATCAGGTAATTGGGCGCCGCTTTCTCACCATCGAGGTCAATATTGAGCCAGAGGATGCTGAGCCGACAGCCACAGTGCTTAAGGCTATCGCTGAGCAGGAAGATAAGGTTGAAGATGCCATAGTGAGGCTTCAGATTAGCCTGCCGGTGGAGATTGAAGGTCAGCTCAGAGACAACGACATCAGGAATGCAGTGAAAGAGGCTCACTACTTTGCCATCGCCAAAGACATTAAGCGGGAGACGCGCCTCAGACTGGGGCAGTGGATGGCTGAGGAGATTACCCCTTCTGATGCTCTCAAAGCCTACTTGGAATCAAAGAAAGTATCTCCAGAACGAGCCAAGCTTCTGCTTGAATATGGGGAGAAGCTTATCCAGGAGCAGAGGACTAAGCCGGGGTAAAAAGTATGACAAGGAGGCGGCAATGGTAAGAGTAGTAATAGAGCGTCACCTGAAGGAAGGGAAGAGAGGAGACCTGATGCCGCTGCTCAGGGAATTGAGGGCGGTGGCTATGCACCAGTCGGGCTATGTAACCGGCGAAACTCTGGGGAGTGCCGGAGACCCATCTGTTATCTCGGTACTGAGCAGCTGGCAAAGCCTGGAGGACTGGAAGGCGTGGGAGAAATCAGAGCAGCGCATTAAGTTATACAAACAAATCGAGCCGCTTTTGGCGGAAAAGCCCAAAGTTACTATCTACCAGGTAATGGCTACCGAGAAGAAGTAACCCGCAGCTACAATTGCTTGACTTCTCATTCACTATGAGATAGACTATGCGTTGGGTGTTACCAGATAATAACACCGGTTGAAGCTGAGAACTTTCCCCCAAAGTCTCAGCTTTATTGTGGTAAAAACAAGATTCCGATGAAGATTGCTATTAGCGGTAAGGGTGGAGTGGGGAAGACCATATTAGCCTCTCTCCTTTCCCGGACTTTCGCTGAGGCTGGCTATTCCGTTTTAGCCATAGATGCTGACCCCGATTCTAACCTGGCTGCTACCCTTGGTTTCCCCCATCCTGACAAGATAACCCCTATATCTGAGATGAGCGCTCTTATCGAGGAGAGGACAGGGGCAAAGCCCGGTAAGGCGGCGAGCTTTTTTAAGCTAAATCCTAAAGTGGATGATTTGCCTGAGAAGTATTCCCTAAAATATAATGGAATTAGATTAATGGTGATGGGGCGAATTAAGAAGGGCGGCACTGGTTGCTATTGCCCGGAGAACGCCCTGTTGCAAGCCTTGATTACCCATCTGCTCTTGGGAAGGGATGAAGTAGTTATTCTGGATATGGAGGCTGGTGTCGAGCATCTGGGACGAGCTACAGCTAAGGCAGTGGATAGATTGATTGTAGTTGTGGAACCGGGCAGGCGAAGCGTTGAAACCGCCTATAGAATCAGTAAACTGGCAAAAGATATTGGTTTACATAATGTTGTAATAGTAGGAAATAAGGTCCGGAGCCAATCTGACAGGGAATTCCTGACTTCTAGCCTGCCAGGTTTTGAATTCCTCGGTTTTATCCCCTATGACCAAGTCCTAGTTGAAGCTGACCTCGCCAATCTTCCTCTCCTTGACTCTAGCCCTCAGATTGTTAGGGAAGTTAGGAATATCTATCAGACTCTGTTATCTACTGTTCAGGCACCGGGTAAAAAATAAAATAAAAACAAAAATGAGGAGGTTCCTGTGGCTTACGATGCAGTAAAAATGAAGGACTGGCAGATTGCCGAGGCGGCTGAAGAGAACATGCCGACCCCCGATGAGTGGCGGAAGAGACTGAATCTGGAAAAGGATGAGATTATCCCTTACGGCAAACTATGTCGACTCGATTTCCTGAAGATTATTAACCGCCTGAAGAGCAAGCCAGACGGCAAGTACATTGAAGTGACGGCGATAACGCCGACGCCCCTGGGAGAGGGCAAAACAACTACCACCATGGGTATTTTAGAGGGTATGGGAAAGAAGGGATTGAATGTGGGTGGCTGTATCCGCCAGCCATCGGGTGGTCCAACCATGAATATTAAGGGGACGGCTGCTGGCGGCGGCAATGCCTTGCTCATTCCCATGACCGAGTTTTCCCTGGGTCTTACCGGTGACATCAACGATATTATGAACGCCCACAACCTGGCGATGGTGGCGCTAACTTCCCGGATGATGCATGAGCGTAATTATGATGATGAGCAACTGGCTAGGCTGACCAAGATGCGCCGCCTGGATATTGACCCCACGCGGGTGGAAATGGGCTGGATTATGGACTTCTGCGCCCAGAGCCTGCGCAATATTATTATCGGCATCGGCGGCCGCATGGATGGCTATATGATGCAGTCTAAGTTTGGCATCGCGGTGAGCTCTGAGCTTATGGCAATGCTGGCTATTGTCCGAGACCTGGCTGACCTGCGGGAGAGGATGGATAAGATTACCCTTGCCTATGACAAGAAGGGTAATCCTATCACCACTGGCGACCTGGAGGTGGGAGGCGCTATGACCGCCTGGATGCGTAACACCATCAACCCCACCCTGATGTGTACCGTGGAATACCAGCCGTGCATGGTGCATGCCGGACCATTTGCCAATATTGCCGTGGGGCAATCATCAATTATTGCCGACCGCCTTGCCCTGAAGATGTTTGACTATCATGTGACTGAGAGTGGTTTTGGTGCCGATATCGGCTTTGAGAAGTTCTGGAATGTCAAGTGCCGCCTGAGCGGTCTCAAACCTCATGTCTCAGTTCTTACCACCACCACCCGGGCACTGAAAATGCACGGTGGTGGACCCAAGGTGGTCGCTGGAATACCTCTGCCTGATGCCTACACCAAAGAGGACCTCAAGACCCTGGAGAAGGGCATCCCCAACCTGTTGCACCACATCAATATCATCAAAACATCAGGTATCAATCCCGTGGTCTGCATTAATACTTTCCATACTGACACCAAGGCGGAAATTGCTATGGTGAGGAAGGCGGCTGAGGCGGCTGGTGCCCGCTGTGCCCTGTCGGAGCATTGGGCTAAGGGCGGTGATGGGGCTCAGGAGCTGGCAGACGCGGTCATAGACGCCTGTAAGGAGAAGAGCGAATTCAAATTCCTCTATCCTAAGGAAATGAAACTGAGGCAGAGAGTGGACAAAATCGCCAAGGTGGTCTATGGGGCTGATGGCGCCTCCTGGACAGCGGAGGCTGAGGAGAAAGCCAAGAAATTTGAAGCTGACCCGAAATATGACGAGTATACCACCATGATGGTTAAGACCCACTTGAGCCTCACCCATGACCCAGCAGTGAAGGGTGTGCCCAAGGGCTGGGCTCTGCCGGTGCGGGACGTCCTGATTTACTCTGGAGCGAAGTTCCTCTGCCCTATGACGGGGAGTATCAGCCTGATGCCGGGGACCAGTTCAGACCCTGCCTTCAGAAGGGTTGATGTTGACGTAAAGACGGGGAAGGTTTCCGGGCTATTCTAAGCGGAGGATAACTATTTGAGCTTTAATATCGCTGTAGCCGGGAAGGGCGGCAGCGGGAAAACTTCCGTTGCCAGCCTCGTCATCCGCTACCTGATGAAGAGCGGAGCCGGACCAGTTCTGGCTATTGATGCTGACCCTAATGCCAATCTGGGGGAGAGCTTAGGACTTGACATAAAACAAACGATTGGCTCAATAATTGCCTCTTTTAATGAGGAAAAAATAAACATCCCTCCCGGGATGACCAAGGAAGCTTATCTGGAGTATAAGTTAAATGAGGCGGTAGTTGAGAGTAAGGGGCTTGACCTGGTGACCATGGGGAGGGGAGAAGGCCCGGACTGCTACTGCTATCCCAATCTTATCCTGAGAAAATTCGCTGATACTCTGGCGGGAAATTATGCCTATACGGTTATGGATAATGAGGCGGGGATGGAGCATCTGTCACGGAGGACCACCCAGAATGTTGACGAGCTACTTATAATCTCCGACCATTCGGTGAAGGGGGTCCGGACTGTGGCACGGATAAGGGAGCTGGTGGCTGAACTTAAGCTGGTAGTAAAGAGGCAATCGGTAGTAATTAATCTTGTTCCTGATGGGCTTGACCCTCTGGTGGTTAAGGAATTAGCCCGCTGGGGGATTAAACCCGCCGCCACCATACCTTTGGATAAGGAAATATATCAGTATGACCTAAAACTAAAGCCACTGCTTGAGCTGCCGGATAGTTCCAAGGCAGTGAAGGTAGTTAACGATTTGATGACAAAACTTCTTGGTAGAAAGGGGTAAAAATGACAGCACAGCTTATTAAAGGCGCTGAAGTGGCGGCGCAAATTCGCGAAGAACTGAGAAAGGAGATTG
>CAZHLO010000023.1:0-8809 GCA_964533385.1 uncultured Dehalococcoidales bacterium
ATAAATGTATCTGTCGAGCTGATAAACTATCGTCCTCTCAGTCTAGATAAGCTACTGTCTCTAAATATAGATTCAATAAGAAGAATGGAAACAATAGAAAGTGAACCAGAGACTTGGTAACAGGTTATAACTAGATTAAAGGGTGTTTAAGAGGGGCGAAAGCCCCTCTTTTTATTTAATTCCCCCTTCCCCTCAGGGGAAGGGGGATAAAGGGGGATGGGGTTCATAAAAAATCTTGATTTTTCTAGGTGGGGTTGTTAAACTATCTTACTACTCCAACTGCGCTCAGGTGTTTCATTGGTTAAGAAGGCATCATCATTTAATCCTTCGTCATCGGAACCGTTGCGCCGGGGTCTGGTGCAGATTTTCACCGGGGATGGGAAGGGGAAGACTTCAGCGGCTATAGGGGCGGTAGTCCGAGCTTTGGGTCACGGTCTCAGGGTCTATATTGCCTTTTTTATGAAAGGCGCTCATCCCTCCGGCGAGTATCATATCCTGTCTCAGCTACCTAATGTTACTATGGATAGTTTTGGGACTAGAGGCTTTGTTGACCCGAAGAATATCAAGCCAGAGGAAAAGGGGGAGGCAAAGCGAGCTTTAACCGCTGCTCGCAAGGCGATGCTCAGCGGTGGTTATGACCTGGTAGTCCTGGATGAGGTGAATGTGGCGGTTGCTTTTAAGCTGGTGGAACTGGATGAGGTGCTGAAGCTTATTGATGATAAGCCTGAGGGGGTGGAGCTTATCCTTACTGGGCGGCGGGCTGATAGCAAGCTGGTCCAGGCAGCTGACCTGGTTACCGAGATGCTGAAGATTAAGCACCCTTATGACGAGGGGGTGGTGGCACGGAAGGGGATTGAATATTAACTAAAGGAGGGATTATGAAGGTCACACTGAGTGTCATCAAGGCTGATATTGGCGGTTATGTGGGGCATTCTGAGTCTCATCCTGATATTCTAGCTAAAGCCAGGGAGCATGTGGAGAAGGCTAAGAAGCAGGGGCTGCTGATTGATTTTCATGTGACCAAGTGCGGGGATGACCTGCAACTGATTATGACCCACCAGCATGGTGAGGAGAATGAAAAAATCCATAAGCTTGCCTGGGATACCTTTGTTGACTGCACCAAGCTCGCCAAGGAGTTAAAGCTTCATGGTGCCGGCCAGGACTTGCTCGCCGATGCCTTCTCTGGCAATGTCAAGGGGATGGGCCCTGGGGTGGCGGAGATGGAGTTTGAAGAGCGCACCGCTGAGACCATTATTATTTTTATGGCTGATAAGACCTCAGCCGGGGCATGGAACATGCCGCTATACAAAATGTTTGCTGACCCGTTTAATACTATTGGGCTGGTCATTGCCCCGAATATGCACACCGGTTTTGCCTTTGAGGTGCAGGATGTGAAGGAGCATAAGAAGATAACCTTTAATGCCCCTGAGGAGATTTATGATTTGCTGGTCTTTATCGGCGCACCGGCACGCTATATGGTAAAGGCGGTGTATCACCGGGAAACTAAGGAGATAGCGGCGGCATCTTCTACCCAGCGTCTGGCGTTGATTGCCGGGCGGTATGTGGGTAAGGATGACCCGGTTTGTATCGTCCGCTCTCAGGGTGATTTTCCGGCGGTGGGGGAGGTGCTGGAACCATTCACCCTGCCTCTTCTGGTGGAGGGGTGGATGCGGGGCTCGCATCATGGGCCGCTTATGCCGGTGTCGGTTGAGGATAGTACCCCGTCTCGCTTTGACGGACCGCCAAGAGTAACAGCTCTCGGTTTTCAGCTCTCTGGAGGCAAGCTGGTGGGTCCGCGTGATATGTTTGCTGATAAGTCGTTTGATAACGCCCGTCAGCTAGCCAGTGATGCTGCTGATTTTATGCGGCGCCACGGTCCCTTTGAGCCACACCGTCTGCCCCTGGAAGAGATGGAATATACCACCATGCCCCAGGTTTTGAAAAAGCTGAAGGGAAGGTTTATCGCCCTGTCGGACTAAGAAAATGCCTAAGCTCCTCCTGGCAACGAATAATAAGGGCAAGGTGCGGGAATATAGGTCTCTGCTCAAGGACCTGCCGTTTGAGCTGGTCTCGCCGGCGGAGCTGGGTATTAGCACCGAGGTTGATGAAGTGGGGGGTAGTATGGAGGAGAACGCCAGAATTAAGGCAACCACCTTGGCCCGGGAGAGCAAATTATTGACGCTGGCGGATGACTCCGGGCTGGAGGTAGATGCCCTGAGTGGCGAGCCGGGAAGGCTTTCCGCCCGCTATGCCGGCGAGGGCACTTCGGATAGAGATAGAATCGACTATTTGCTGGCTAAACTCAAGGGGTTGCCCTGGGAGAAGCGCACGGCTCATTTCCAGTGTGTTATTGCTCTGGCGACACCTGAGGGGGAGGTGGAGCTTTGCTCTGACGAGTGTTGGGGTGTTATCACCTTTGAGCCCAAGGGGGAGGGAGGTTTTGGTTATGACCCGATATTCTACCTTCCCGGGCTTGGTAAGACTATGGCTGAGCTAACTCTGGAAGAGAAAAATAAGGTTAGCCATCGGGGGCGGGCCGCCAGGCAGGTAATTAAGTTGCTGAGGAGGAAGTACCTATGACCGGGCTTTCTGATTCCTTTCAGCGTCCCATAAACTATCTGCGTATCTCGGTCACCGACCGCTGTAACCTGCGCTGTGTTTACTGCATGCCACCTGAAGGTGTCAGCCTGATGTCGCATAACGATATTCTTCGCTATGAGGAAATCTATACCGTAGCCCGGGCGGCGGCTGAGCTGGGGATAGATAAGATAAGGCTTACCGGCGGCGAGCCACTGGTAAGGTTGGGGTTACCTGAGCTAATAGGGATGCTGTCACAAATAGAGGCTATAAATGATATTTCCCTGACCACAAACGGGACTTTGCTCGCTGGCTATGCTGCCGAGTTAAAGCAAGCCGGACTGCGGCGGGTTAATGTGAGTCTGGATACTCTTAAACCGGATAGGTTTGAGCTTATTACCCGCAGTGGCGGCAGCCTTGAGCAGGTGCTGGAGGGCATTGAGGTTGCCAGGAGGGTGGGACTAAAGCCGGTTAAGCTTAATATGGTGGTTATAGCTGGTATTAATGATGACGAGCTAGTTGATTTTGCCGCCAAGACCATCACCGAGGAGTGGCATGTGCGCTTTATTGAGCTTATGCCTGTTGTCGGTGGAGACATACCACCACGGTTTCTCTCCGCCAGCGAGATGAGACAACGGCTTGAGCAACTGGGGGAACTGGAGCCCTGCCTGCCCAGTGCGGGCAACGGGCCGGCTAAGTATTTTCGCCTGCCTCAGGCGAGAGGCACCATTGGCTTTATTACGCCGGTGAGCGAGCATTTCTGTTTTGACTGCAATCGGCTGCGGCTGACGGCTGATGGTAAACTCCGCCCCTGTCTTTTAAGCGACTACGAGGTAGACCTTAAGCAGCCTTTGCGCCGTGGCATTTCTTGGGCGGGCTTAAAAAAGCTGATTGAGGAGGCGGTGGCTAATAAGCCGTTGCGGCATCGTCTGGCAGAGGGCTATGTGCCCAAAAAGCGGCCGTTCTCTCAGGTGGGAGGTTAAAAATTTTATATCTTTTCTCACCCTCCCGCCCAGTAGAGGTTAGACCTCTATTCACTCCCATATGTGGGGGGATAAAACAGGGAGTTTTAGAGGGACGAAGTCCCTCTAAAAAACTACATCCCCCTCTCCTTGTTAAGGAGAGGGGGATTAAGGGGGTGAGGTTAAGGATGATAGAAATATATGTTGGCTCTTCTCAAAACAAATCTACTAATATGGGAGGTTGGGGAGCAGTAGTAGTAAAAGAAGATGGTAGTTGGGAAAAGTGTAATGGGTGCGAGGCTGGTGCAAATCAAATGAAAATGATAATTAAAGCTGCGATTGGAGGTCTCTCTAAGACTGCTCAAGACTGCGAAGCAAAGATATGCAGCAATATCGAATATTTAGTGCTGGGTATCAATGACTCTCTTCGAAGGGAGAAAAACCGTGAACTCTGGGCTGAGCTCGAGGAACTACTGAGCAGGCGTCATGTTAAAGCCAAACAAATTAGCAGCAAGGAGAAATGGCTGAAGGAAGCCCAAGAGTTAGCTAAGGATGCCATTAAAGGTAGACTAGTATGATTGAAATATACACTGACGGAGCTTATAACCCGGTTCTGGGTCAGGGCGGCTGGGCAGCGGTTGTCGTTGACGGTGGACAAAAACAAGTTTTCTCAAGCATGGCTAAGAGAACGACTAGCAATCGCATGGAAATTACCGCTGCTCTAGAAGGCATCTTGCGGACTCCACAAGGTGCAGAGGTGGTCATATATACAGACAGCCAGTATCTTCTTGGTTGTATGGCCAAGGGGTGGCAAAGGCGCGCCAACCGTGACCTTTGGCAGGAGTTAGACGTAGCTATTAGCCAGCGCAAGGTGCGCTGGCAGTGGATAGACCAGAGTGTTAGGAATCCTTTCCAGAAAGAAGCTCATGTCGTGGCTACTAATTTAGCAAGTCAAGCTGAAGTGGTGCGCCCTACGTTAGTAGTGAAACAAAAAGAGCAGTTAAGAGTGCCTGTTGTGGAGGAATTGACGCATTTAGACGAGCAGGGTCGCCCGCGTATGGTGGATGTTTCCGGTAAGCCTGACACCGAGCGTGAAGCGGTGGCTAAGGGCGTGGTCAGGATGCAGGCTTCAACCCTTGACCGGATAAAGAAAGGTCGGATGGCTAAGGGGGATGTTCTGGGGGTAGCCCAGCTGGCGGGCATCATGGCGGCTAAAGAGACGCCTCATTTAATACCTTTGTGCCATCCCCTACTTATTGCTGATGTTAAGGTTGAGTTCAGTCTGGATGTGAAAAATAGTGCCGTGGAGATTACCACTACGGCGAAGAGTGTGGGTAAGACGGGGGTGGAGATGGAGGCGCTTACCGCTACCGCCATCGCCGCTCTGACCATCTATGATATGTGTAAGGCGGTGGACCGGAGCATAAGACTAGAGAATATCCGACTGGTGAAAAAAAGTGGTGGCAAAAGCGGTCAAATTACTCTTGAGTAAAAGTAATTATTGGTATATACTACACTACCATCAGTAATTTCTTTGGGGGGTGTACCATGAAGTTATCATGTCTTCAGGAGAACCTAGACCGAGGACTTAACGTGGTAGGGAGAGCGGTAGCTGTCAGAACCACCCTCCCTATAACCAATAATGTCCTCCTGGCTACAGACCAGTCGCGGCTAAAATTGGCGGCGACTAATCTGGAAATGGCTATTAGCTGCTGGATTGGGGCTAAGGTGGAGGAGGAGGGGGCAATCACGGTTCCCGCCCGGCTTCTCTCCGAGTTTATCAGCTCCCTGCCCGCGGAGAAGGTGGATATCAGCCTTTCTCCCAGGACTAAGACCCTGGGGTTGAAGTGTGCCCGCTTTGAGGCGCGAATCAGCGGGGTTGATGCCAAGGACTTTCCCCCGATACCTAAAGTGAGTGAGGGTATTACTACCAAGGTTGAGGTGGAGGAATTCCGCCAGGGGATTACCCAGGTGGTGTTTGCCGCGGCTACTGAGGAGTCCCGGCCGGTGCTTACCGGCGTCGATGCCAAGTTTGACGGTGATTTGCTGACACTGGCGGCGGCTGACGGCTTTAGATTAGCCGTGTACAAACTGCCTCTTGCCCAAGCGGTTAGCCAGAAGACCGAGGTCATTATTCCAGCACGAACCCTGGGTGAGCTAAATCGGCTGGTGGCCGAGCAAGAGGAGGCGGTTGAGATAACGGTAAACCCTGATAAGGGGCAGGCTCTATTTCGGCTGAAGAATATTGAGCTAGTTTCCCAGTTGATTCAGGGCACCTTCCCCAATTATGCCCAGCTCATTCCCAAGAGCTACAATACCAAGGCGGTGATTAGCGTTGGGGATTTCTTGAGGGCGACTAAGACGGCTTCTATCTTTGCCCGTGATGGCAGCGGCATCGTGCGGCTGGTGGTGGCTCCTGGTGGCGAGATGACACCGGGAAAGGTGATAGTTTCCGCTAGGTCGGAGGAGATTGGTGATGACGTCGGCGAGATTGATGCCATGGTTGAGGGCGAGGAAGCTAAGATTGCCTTTAATGGTAAATATCTGACTGATGTCCTGAGTGTGCTTCATGAGGCGCAGGTAGCTCTGGAGACGACTAATCCTTCAAGCCCGGGGGTTGTCCGGCCGGTGGGGACGGATAACTACGTCCATGTGGTGATGCCGATGTTTGTGCAGTGGTGAGATAGCATTTGGGGTGTCTAAGAGGGGCGAAAGCCCCTCTTTCTTTTTCTTCCCCCTCTCCTTTTAAGGAGAGGGGGATTTGAGGGGGTGAGGGGTTCTTCATGCCAAAGCGAGAATATGGGTTTCCAATAACAGTTATCGTCCTTTCCGCTGGCGATACATCCGAATTCTAGGCGGCTAGATTTGATGGACTTCTCCAGTGGCCTTGTTCTTCCAGTAGCCCCGCTGCTGGAGCGGCCAGTTGAAGGTGATAGCCCCGGGACGGGGACAATGATTAACACAGCAGCCACCGTACCAGCACTCATCAGGATGCAATATGATAGGTGGTTTGCCTTTCTCGGGATTGGGTATGAACACATCTATCTGGCAGACTTCTACACAAATGTTGCAGCCGTTGCAGATATCAGGATTAAAAATCACCGGAGCATTCGGTGTAACAACATTGGGCATGGCACTTAGTTTTTGCTTAGACATCTTTTCCTCCAAAAACCGGCTCGTTTAAAAGGTATAGGTTCAATTTTGAAATCATCATTTTCCCTTATATACGCCGGTATAGTCTTTATTACGGGCTTCATACTGCTTTTTCATATTACCCCAAAAGGCCAGCGGTAATTCCCCAATCTTGACTTTGCCGTTTTCCAGTTTAAGCGTAAGATACTTATTCCACTCCGGCGGGTCCAGAGTCGGGTAGTCTATCCTATGGAAATTCAGCGGGATACTACTGGCCTTGCGCGCCAGCGAAGCGTGGATGATGATTTGAGCGTAAGTTAAAAGACTGAGGTCTTCCAGACTGCGCATCAGCTTATGCGGGTCCAGAGCAAACAGAAGGGGCACCGATTCCTCTTCGATTTTTTGCAGGGTGCCCAGACCCATCTTCAGAAGATTGTCGGTTTTAAATTCACTGCAATAATATTGCATGACCCGCGCGATACCGGCATGCAGTTCTTTCCATTCCAGGCCGCTGCTGCGCTTAATTGGGGCATAAACCCGGGCTTTCTCAAGGACGACCTGTTCCCGTGATATTTTGGGTTTACCGACCTGTCGGGCATAGGCTGCGGCTTTTCGGCCGGCATACCTGCCGGTAGCCGCCGCATAACTATGGTCCTCGGGGGCAAACATCTGCATTCCGGCGGCATACAGCCCCTCTAGAGTGGTTTTCAGGTCCCAGTCGACTAAAAGACCACCACTGTGACTGGCCTCCCGCCATTGCGGTAAACTGTTGCCCTCAATAAACCTATAACTCTGGAGTAAGTCCCGGCTGGGGTCATAGCCAGCCTTGTTGAAAGTTTTGATAATAATTTTGGTAGTAGATTCTTCCCCCAGCATCAGATTCCAGGTAGCTCTTCTTTCTACCTCCGGCATGGCCGGGAAATCACCGTAGAACGGTAGCGCGTATTCACCTTTAAGTATCTTCTCCCGGACAGCTTCCTCAACTTCGGGGAACGGGACCATGGCTCCCCAATCAACCCAGCCCTGTATCGGGAAAGGCACTCTTTTACCGTTGGCATCTACGATTGGGACATTCTCATAACTGGCGTCACCTGCCCCGGTATACCACTTATGCTTATAGCCGGTAGCAATACGCAAGATTCCGTTATTTTCCATCGTGGTCAGTTCAGCCCCGGCTCTCCAGGCCATGGCGGTGCCGTCGCCAGCAACGGTTCGGGGCATCATGTTGCAATAGCCACCTAATTCAGTACTTATCAGCCATATCGACCCGGGCCCGGCGGTGGCGAGGATAGCTGCTTTAGATTTAAAAATCATGAATTCACCGGTACGGCTGTTGAGGCCAGTGGCCCCGACTACCCGGGCGCCCTGGACTCCGTCCTCGGTCAGCAGACTGGTCATCATCACGCGGTCAAAGATTTTGACCCCCAAGCGCTTACATTCCTTTTTTAAGGCGGGTTTAAAAGTGGACCCCCAGACCCGTATCACCACGTTGTTCCTTCTCTGGTCCGGGTTGCTCTTGAAGACCTTTCCCTTGGTTGTTTCATCCACGGGGAGATAGCTGTGTATTCGACCATAGCGCGGGGAAATCATGAATTTGGTCTTCTCATCCCGGCCTTGGGCGCCCACGTATTCATCACCGGTGTCTCTGATTTTACCGCCCATCTGTTCCAGTTCGAGCAGGGTATCATAGTTTTCGCGGCACTGTATCTGGATGCCGATGCCGTTGCAGTATGGTCGTTCGGCCATGTGCTGTGCCCATTCATCCGGGTCCACGTTGGATAGGGGGTTTGCCGGAACATCACACCAGTGATCGCATCCCGGGCCTCCGGCACCACTCCTGATAGTATCCCCCTTTTCCACTAGAACCACATTTAATCCTTGTCTGGCAGCACTGATGGCCGCCCAGCAACCGGCGATACCGCCTCCAATCACCAGGACATCAGCATCGATTTCTTGCTCCTGGTCGAAGCGGATAGGATACGGCCAATCTGGTGCGTGACCTTGTTCCTTAAAATAATCATGCCATGTACTCACTTTTGTATCCTCCTTATTAAAAAGTCAAGTTAATTAGCATCAGTTTTAAATGTATAGTTAAACCCTGATGCAGGCTACCTCGTGTTCACCACCAACGTCGTGGA
>CAZHLO010000024.1:0-8671 GCA_964533385.1 uncultured Dehalococcoidales bacterium
CGTAGTCCCAGCAACTGGACAAGCCCCCATAGATTTCACTGCTGGGGAAAATAAAACCACGCCGCCGGCAAAGGGAGACGAGCTTTTCCATATCAACCTTTCTTGGTGCCGGTTTGGTCACTATATCGCTCCTTCAAAAATTCCACTGAATTACTACCGGCGAGCACTCCACTCCCGCCGTATAGCCCGAACAAAGAACACACCCATTACAACACCACCCGCAACCATGAATATCAGGGCAAATACCCACAAAGGCGGCAGGTGAATCTGATATGCATTGTAAAGAAAAATATCCAACATTGCAAAGCCGAGGACAATCTGGGGCAGAGCTATCATATTCCCCATGAGTGAGAAGATGGTTTCCAGGTTTACCCTTGTCTCTCCCGGACGCCAGAAGCGGGTAGCCACCCTAGTCATCCCCCAGGCCAGAGCTACCGCTACCAGGGTAAGAAAAAGCTGTGGTAGCAACGCCAAGACCATAGTCATCGGCGGCTCAAGCCACCTATCCGGTGTGCCATCAAACCCAAAGTGGACACCGACTTCAGAAGAAAGCAGGTGATAAAAGTAGGCTGACAGAACTATAGATAGGAGAAGAATAGCCAGCGGGGCTACAACATAGCTCCAGCGGAAGGATAGTCCCTCTTTGGTAGTTATCTTCTTTACCCTCTAGTAGGTTAAAGATAGGGGGCTAACACCCTCATTGGTGATACAATATTCCTCGACAAAGCCAGCTCGTCAGCCGGAATGCCTAAGGCAACACCGATTAATTGAGTGACGAACAGAACAGGAAGGTGATACTTGGTCCCGCACTGGCTGTTGACCGCACTCTGATAGACATCGAGATTAATATGACACAAAGGGCAGGGAGTAACCAGACACTGCGCCCCGTTTTCCTGGGCGTTCCTCAACAGTTTATTAACCAGTTCCAGAGCCACCTCCGGCTCAGACATAGCCAGAGAGCTACCGCAGCAGCGAGCCTTCAGCTCCCAGGAAACAACATCAGCCCCCAGGCTGGCTACCAGCTCATCCAGCGAATGAGGAGACTCCGGGTCGTCAAAGCCGTCAGGACGAACCAATTGACACCCATAGTAAGACGCTACTTTAAGTCCTTTGAGGGGCTTGGTTACCTTAGCCCCGATGACCTCCGGGGTAATATCGGTATACAAAACTTCAGCCAGGTGCCGCACCCGAACCCCGCCCCCATATTTCAACTTAGCCGCCGCCAAAGCCTTACCCACCTGCTCCCTGAAGGGGGGAAGCTCTTTGAGATAAATATTAGCTGAGTGCAAAATAACAAAACAATTGGAACAGGGGGTTACCAGGTCAAACCCCCTCTTTTCCGCCAGCGCCAAATTTCTGGCCGCCATGCAAGCAGCTTCCAGCTTATCCACCGACCAATAGGGGGTGGAGCCACAGCAATTCCAGTCCTCAAGCTCAACCAGCTCCATATCCAGTTTCTTAGCCACTGGCAGAACCGAAAGACCAAGGGGTATGGCCGTCGCCTCTGCTGAGCAACCAGGGTAATAAGTATAATATTTCATTTAGCACCTCTCAGGGCTTGAGCCTTGTCAAGGATAGCCTTAAGCTCAGCCACTCCCTTTATTCGGCTTGGCTTTAGCGGCAAGCGCTTGTGCAAGAACAAGCCCAGCCCTACCGGCGCCATCACCGGCGCCAGCTTAAGGGTAGAGAAAGGATTAATCCGCAAAAATAGCTTAATCATCACGCCCAGCTCATACACCCGACCATTGCTCTTGGCCGAATCAACAAAGCACTTATACACCACCGGTGTCCGACTCTTTCTGGTGCTCAAGCCGCTGCGGATAGCTAAAATCTCCAGGGCATGCATAATATCAGCCGGCTTTATATCCCTCGGGCAACGCACCGTGCAGGTATAGCAAGAGGCGCAGAACCACATGGAATTGCTGGACAGTAACTCCTTCCTTAGCCCAGCCCGCACCATAGCAATAGCCTTCCGCGGCGGGTAATCCCATCTGTTGGCGGTAGGACAGGAGCCAGTGCACATACCACACTGGATGCAGGAACGAATAGCCTCGCCACCGGGGATGGAACAAACCTCATCTATAAAATCTACTTCAGTAACCGGAGTCTTGACCATTGTTACCGTCATTTACCCTCCTCCTTATCTCCGAGTCCCAAGCCTGGCTCATACCAGTGCCCCCTCAATCTCAGCCATCAGCTCATCGGCAGTAAAGTGTTTGCCAGTAATAGCCCCGCTGGGACAGGCAGCCACGCACACGCCACAGCCCTTGCACAGCGTTTCATTAACCCGGGAGACATTTTTCTCCTCATCAAAGGAAATGGCATTAAATGGGCAGAGGGCACTACACGTCTTGCACCCCGAACAGAGCTCCTCGTCAACCACCGCCGTAGCCGCCTCAATCTCTATCGAGCCGGCGCTAATCATAGCCAGAGCCCGCGCCGCCGCCGCTGAAGCCTGAGCCACGCTCTGGGGAATATCCTTAGGCGATTGACAGCAGCCAACGACGAAAATGCCATCGCTCATGGTAGCTACCGGGTCAAGCTTGGGGTGCTTCTCCAGAAAGAAGCCATCGGCGCTCCGGCTAATGGAGAATAGCCGGGCAATCTCTCCAGCATCCGTCCTTGGCTGAAGAGCCGTGCTCAGCACCACCATATCCACCGGAACCCGCCGCTGGCGACCGATGAGGGTATCCTCGCCGATGACGATAAGACTCCCCTCCTCCTCAGGGCTCTCAGCGATATCGGTTACCTCAGCCGGCCGACCGCGGACAAATACTGTCCCCTCTTCCAGAACGCGGTTATAGAACTCTTCAAAGGCTTTGCCCACGCACCTGAGGTCAATATAGAATTCAATGACCTGAGCTCCGGGAACATGCTCCCTTATCAGGTGGCTGAACTTCATCGAGTACATGCAGCACACCTGGGAGCAATACTCGTGATACTTCTCATCCCGGCTGCCCACGCAGTGGATAATACCCACTGTCCTGGGATGGGAGCCATCCTTAAGCAGTACCTCACCGGCGGTTGGCCCCGAGGCATTAATCATCCTCTCCAGCTCAAGCCCAGTGATTACATTATCTAGACGTCCATAACCATAATGGTAGAGCGGAGATGGGTCAAAGGCATCATAGCCAGTGGCGACAATTATGTTTCCAACATCTACCTCTAGCGTTTCCTCCTCCATTTCCTGATTGATTGCCCCGGCCTGGCACGCCTTGACACACTCCAGGCACTCCGAGCACACGCCACAGTTCAGGCAACGCTTGGCTTCCTCAATAGCTGCCTTTTCATCAAAGCCCAGCTCAACCTCAGCAAAGCCCTTCCGCTTCTTCAGCTCAAGTGTCGGCATAGCCTGCCTTGCTTTTGCTTCCACCCCCTCCTTTGATACCTCTTTTACCCTTTTAATAGGGGCTGGCCTTCCCTCTTTCAGGTCAACCCCCCTCAGGTAGCGGTCTATAGAGATAGCTGCTTCCTTACCGGCAGCCACAGCGGCAATGACATCAGCCGGACCAGATACCACATCGCCGCCGGCAAAAACACCTTCAATGCTTGTTTGCAGGGTGGCTGGGTCAACCGCCAGAGTCCCCCACGCCGTGTATTCCAGCTCCTTAGGCAGTGCTGCCTTATCCACCCCCTGCCCAACGGCCATAATCACGCTATCAACTTCAATGTCGAACTCCGAACCCTCAATAGGCACCGGGCGCCGCCGACCACTGGCATCGGGTTCCCCCAGCTCCATCCGAAGACACTGTATGCCGGTTACCCGCTCATCCTTAGTCAGGACTCTAATCGGCGCCGCCAGAATGTGGAGCTTTACTCCCTCCCGCTCGGCTTCATCCACCTCAGTGCTGACGGCAGGCATTTCGGCTCGGGAGCGCCGATAGACAATGAAAACCTCCTTTACTCCCAAGCGTCTGGCTGTCCTGGCGGCATCTACGGCAGCGTTACCGCCGCCGATAACCGCCACTCGCTCCCCGAGGTCAACCTTAATCCCCAGACCCACCTGCTTTAGAAAGTCAAGGGCGTGGATTACACCCTTAGCATCCTCACGAGGGATACCCATCTTCTGGCTTATCCCGGCGCCGGTAGCCAGGAATATCGCTTCATAGCCCTGGTTGAAGATATCCTCAAAGTTGGTCACCGGGGTATTGGTCTTTATCTCCACCCCCAGCTCTTCGATATAGCTAATTTCATTATCCAGCACCTTTTTAGGCAACCTGTATTCAGGGATACCATAACGCAATAGACCTCCACTCTGGGGGGCAGATTCAAAAACAGTAACTGGATACCCCTGTCGTATCAGGTCATAAGCACAGGCCAAGCCCGCCGGACCGGAGCCGATGATAGCCACTCTATCTTCCTTCGTCCTTTCAATGGGGGTTGCCCTTTCTCTGCCCACTTTGAGTTCGTAGTCAGCCATAAAGCGCTTCAGTGAGCGGATAGACACCGGCTCATCAACCTTCCCCCGTTCGCAATCCAATTCACAGGGATGGGTGCAGACCCGCCCGCAGACGCCGGCAAAGGGCATAGTCCGCCTCAGCACCTCAAGAGCCTCCTTGAACTTGCCCTGAGAAATAAGGGCTACATACCCCTGGGCATTGACTCCAGCCGGACAGGCAACCCGGCAGGGTGGGTAGCCCCGCTTATCAACAGCAAAAGCGTTAGGCACAGCCTGAGGAAAAGGTCTATATATTGCCTTCCTCAGACCTAATCCAAGGTCAAACTCGTTAGGCACGGTAACCGGGCACGCATTAGCGCACTCGCCGCATCCGGTACACTTATCAACATCCACATATCTAGCCTTCTTCTTTATCTTAACCTTGAAGTTGCCCACATACCCTGAGACCTCCGCCACCTCGCTATAGGACATCAGCTCAATATAGGAATGAGAACCCACCAGGCTCATCTTGGGGGTGAGAATACAAGCCGAGCAATCAAGAGTGGGGAAAGTCTTATCCAGTTGCGCCATATGCCCCCCGATACTGGGCTCCCTCTCCACCAGATAGACCCTATGCTTGGAATCAGCAATCTCCAGAGCCGCTTGAATACCAGCGATGCCCCCTCCCACCACCAGGGTATTGGGATTGACCGGAACCTCCTTGGTTTCCAGGGGCTCCTGGTAATAGACACGCCTTACCGCGGCGCTCACCAGAGCCTTGGCTTTTTCAGTAGCCGCTTTCTTGTCCTCGGTCACCCAAGAGCAATGCTCCCTGATATTAGCCATCTCAAAGAGGTAGGGATTCAGCCCTGACTCCTGGCAGACCCGACGGTAGGTCCGCTCATGCAGTGTCGGGGAGCAAGCCGCCACCACAACCCGATTAACTCCCAGCTCCTTGATATCCTGCCGGATAAGGTCCTGCCCCGGGTCAGAACACATATATGTATACTCTCGAGCAATGACCACCGCCGGCAAACTCCTGGCAAACTCGGTAACCGCCTCCACATCTACTGTGCCCGCGATATTAGTTCCACAATGACAGATATAAACACCAATTCTGGGCTCCACTTTGCCCTCCTTCACCCTCTATGTGTTCAATGGGGAAATGGCAAAAAGTGCAACTAGTTAAACCAAGCTATATTAACATATGAAAATGCCGTGGTCAAGGCATCGGCGACAGCTAAATTTTGCTAAATTTCTTGACATTCTCTAACCCCTGTAGTAAAATTTTTATACAGGGGTCAAACTGGCAATGAAACAAATTCAGTCCTTACAGATGCGGCAGGAACTAAGCCAGGTCCTCCGAATGGAGCAGGCTACTTTGCTGGAAATGCCTGAGGAGGAGTTCCAAAGACTCGTTACCGAGATAGAGAGGAGTCCCCTTTTCCAAAGGCTCTACCAAAAAGAAAAGCTAATCCGCCGCCACCGACTCCCCAGGACTGATATTTCAGCCAGTTTTTATCAACTTAAAGAGGAGGCTGTAGCCGATAAAGGCTCTCTGGATGTTGAATCCCTCTTGCTCAACAAGAAGCACATCATCGGTCATATACAGAGGTTGGGGCGGGACAAATTCAAGCGATACTTCCTCTTCCCTGAATCGGGGATGACCGCCGAAGAAATCGCCCAAGAATGTAATTTAACCGTCTCAGAGGTTCAAAAAATCAATAGCCTTATCGATGAATTCTCCATCTTGAGTGAGTTTTATCACCCTTCGGCTCTTAGCTCCGAGGTGGTTCGCTATTCCAAGATTGCCTCGGTGGAAAAGAGCGGGGATGGTTTTGTCATTGGCTACTTTTCACTCTCCCTCGCCCGAGGAAGATATACCATTGATTATGAGAGATTTGAACAATTAAAGGACAGCCTCACCGAGACCGAGCTTAAACAAGCTATGCAGCTATTCAGGAAGCTGGAACTGATTAACACCCGCAAGGACACGGTAAGCCAGATACTGCAAAACATTATTGAGCGCCAGGCACTCTATCTGGAGTCTGGTGATTTGAAGGCTCTTCTACCCTTCAGCCAGAAGGAGCTGGCTAAAAAGATTAAGCTTTCCCCCAGCTCAGTAAGCCGCGCCATCAGGGGCAAAAGCATTGACACCCCCTGGGGTAAAGAAGTCCCTCTTAAAGACTTTTTCCCCCGACCCAAGAGGTTTCGAATGGAACTCTTAAAACAGCTCCTTAAAACAGAAGAAGGGCTTTTTTCTGACCAAGCAATCAAGGTAAGGCTATGGGAGAAATTCGGCATGGCTATCTCCCGGCGTTCGGTAGCCAATCTGCGGAAGGAATTGAAAATCTCACCACGAAGGAGATGAAATGAGCATTGTCTACACTGATAAGGAAAAATGTAAGAGGTGCTACGCCTGTATCCGTGCCTGCCCCTGCAAGGCAATCAAGGTAGAGGAAGGCTTGGCTCAGGTAATGAAGGAGCGCTGCATCGTCTGCGGCACTTGCCTCCAGGTCTGTGTGCCCAAGGCAAAGCAGGTGGAGAGTGACATAGGGGCAGTTTGGCAACTACTAACCCAATACCCCGATGTCATTGCTGTTCTTTCCTCCTCCTTCCCTGCCGCCCTCCTCAAGTGCAGCGCCGGACAACTCGTAGCTGCCCTCAAAAAGCTGGGGTTCAGTGAGGTTATGGAAGACTCCTTCGGGGCTGAGCTTGTCAGTCGGGAATATGCCCGCCTCATAACTGAAGATAAGGGCAAGCCAATCCTCTCCTCTAACTGCCCGGCAGTGGTAACCTACATTGAAAAATACCATCCCCAGCTCGTCGGCAACCTGACGCCCATTATTTCGCCGATGATTGCCATGGGCCGGATAATAAAATGGAAGTATAATCCCAAGGCCAAGGTAGTCTTCATTGGTCCTTGCGTGGCTAAGAAGGCTGAGAGCAAGGATGAGAAGGTGGCCGGCGTGATAGATGCTGTCCTCACCTTTGCCGAACTGAAGGAGATGTTCGCTGCCAAGGCTATTAACCCTGAAACCGAAAAGGAGGAGTCATTCTCCGGCCCCAAACCTGACCTTGGTCGCCTTTTCCCCCTCTCAAAAGGGCTATTTAGGGTGGCCAGACTACCTGACGATATTATTAAAAATGAAACTATAAACGCCCACGGAAAAGACTATGTGCTCAAAATTCTCCGGGAATTTGCCGAGGGAGATATCACCGCCAGACTTATCAACCTGCATTTCTGCCACGGCTGCATTGATGGACCGGTTATTGATAATGAGCTGAGTGGCTTCAGACGCAAAGAGCTTGTCGCCAACTATGCTCGCAGCCGGGCAGACCCGGTTCAAGCCGAGAAGGACATCAAAGAGTATTCCGACATTGACCTCAGCCGCAAGTTCACCGCTCGAGGTGTCGGGCTGGCTACTCCGAGTGAGGAAGAGATCCAACGGGTGTTAAGCCAGATTGACAAAGCAGAGCCAACGAACCAGATAAACTGTGGTGCCTGTGGTTATGCCACCTGCCGCGAACTGGCTACCAGTGTTTGTCAGGGTATAGCTGAGGTTGAAATGTGCTGGCCATATGTGCTTCAGACGCTAAGGTCTACTCAAGAAGACCTAATCCAAGCGGAGAAACTGACCTCTCTGGGTCAGATGGCAGCCTCTATTGCCCATGAGGTTAATAATCCTCTAGCTGGTGTCCTAGTCTATACTCAGCTATTGGAGAAAAAGATAAACAGCGACAAATTCTCCAAAGAGGGCGCCCTTGACTATCTGACAAAAATGGAAGCCGAACTTACTCGCAGCACCAGATTAATCCGCAACCTGCTGGATTTTGCTCGCCAGTCGCCCCCCGCCTTAAGGGAGGTGAACGCCAACGAAGTGCTTAACCGGACCCTCGACCTAGCAGCCCATTCCGCTGAGCTACAGAATATCCAGGTGAGCAAAGAGCTTGACTCCTCCCTGCCCACGATTATGGCTGATTTCGACCAGCTACAACAGGTCTGCACCAACCTTATTATGAATGCCATCCAGGCAATGCCTGACGGGGGCAAGCTGACCATCCGTACCTCGGAAGACAGCAATCAGCTCAAGATAGCGGTTCAGGACACCGGTCATGGCATTTCCCCCGAGAATATGCGCAAGCTCTTCACCCCCTTCTTCACCACCAAGGGGAAGGGAAAGGGGGTAGGACTGGGTCTGGCGGTGGCTTATGGAATAATCCAGCGCCATCACGGCAGAATAGAAGTGCAAAGTAAGGAGGGAGAAGGTACTACCTTTACTATCTATCTAC
>CAZHLO010000025.1:0-8541 GCA_964533385.1 uncultured Dehalococcoidales bacterium
CCCCGACGTGGACTCGAACCACGAACCTAGCGGTTAACAGCCGCCCGCTCTACCGGTTGAGCTATCGGGGAACGGCTAAAAGCGTCAACACTATTGCTATTACCGAACTCTAAATCAAATGACAGTCTTAGGTAGATGCTGGAGTTTCTCCCGGGTGTAGCCTCTTCCACTTATTAAGTAATTGCTCCCGACTTTCCTTATGGGCGGGGTCGGGTACACAGCAATCCACGGGGCAGACCTCGACGCACTTGGGCGATTCAAAATTGCCGACACACTCAGTGCACTTAGCTGGGTCAATCACATAGATTTCCTCTCCCTCGGAGATGGCCTCATTGCCGCACTCTGGTTCACAGGCTCCACAGCTAATGCACTCTTCAGTTATCTTGTATGCCATTCAACTAACCTCCTGACTATGGCTTATTTTACCATTTTTTAATAGAGTAAGTCTAAGGCTTCGCTTCGTCAAGGGGCTACTCAAATATCTTGGTCCCGATTCTTACCATGTTTGCCCCTTCCTCCAGAGCAACCTGGTAGGAGTTGGTCATTCCCATGGAAAGATACCGCATCTCTATATTGGGGAATTCAAGCGCTTTAATCCGCTCAAAGATTTTTCTGGTGGTTATAAAATAGGGTCTTGAATCCTCAGGATTGCCAAAGCGAGGTCCCATGGTCATCAGCCCCATTACTTTTATGTTGGGCAGGCTTGAACTCTCTTTTATTAGCTCTTCGGCATCTTCGGGCAGTACGCCTGATTTCTGTTTCTCCCGGCCACTATTTACCTCAACTAGTACCGGCATCACTTTGCCAATTTGAGCACAGCGTTTATTAATCTCTCGGGCTAGGTCGACCGAATCAACAGTTTCTATCATATCGAACAGGCTTACCGCTTTTTTGACCTTGTTTTTCTGGAGGTGTCCAATCAGGTGCCATTTGGCTTTATTGCCTACGACCGGGTAAACCCTTTCTGCTTCCTGGACATAATTTTCTCCGATAATCTTTATCCCGGCATCCACTGCTTGGAGCACTTCTTGCGCCGTCCTGCCTTTGGCGGCGGCTACCAGTTCTACCCCGCCGGGTAGCTCTTTTAGCAGTTGTTGAACATTTTCTTTAATTCCCATGGTCAAGACCCTTCAGGGCTAGCTGGCGGCACTTCTCCTCAGGGTAATAGCTGCCACGATTGATATGACGACAGCAAAGCCGACCAGAACTGCCAGCTCAAAGCCGACGTCAAGCAGGCTCTGGCCAGCGAGCATAATATCCCGCAGTCCATCCACGCCATAGGTCAGCGGCAGTATTTTGGAGAGCCACTGCAGATAATTGGGCATCTGCTCCACTGGCCAGATAACCCCGCAGAGGAATACCTGGGGGAAAATGATTAGTGGGATGAACTGAACCATCTGGAACTCGTTTCGGGCAAAGGTGGATATAAATATACCCAGATTAACGGCTGCGGTTATTATCACAATCTGAAATATGAAAATCTGCCATAAATCTCCGTAGTAGTGGACATCCAGTACATAAATGGTGAACAGGACTACAATTAGCGTCTGGAGTAAGGCGAAGATGAAAAAGCCAAGTAGATAGCCAACCACTATGTCCAGGCGTGACACCGGCGATGCCATCAGGCGCTCCATGGTACCCTGGGAGCGTTCCCTGAGGAAGCTGATGCCAGTGAGCAGGAAGCTGAAGAACAACGCCATTGTTGCCAGCAGCGCCGGGGCGATATAGTCCAAGACAGTGCTTTCAGGGAAGCTTAAACCGATGAGGGTCATTACCACTAGCGGCACCACCACAATCAGAATCATGGTTCTGCGGTCTCGTATTAGTTGTTGTATAACCCTGGCGGCAATGGTGAGCGCTTGGCTAGGAATCACTTCTATCCTCACGGTGGATAAAATAGAGAAAGGCGTCTTCTAGAGTGGCACTGGGTTTGCCGGTAGCCTGCTGTAGCTCGAGTGGGGTGCCTTGGGCAATGACCTTGCCATCACGCATAAAGGCAAGGCGGTCACAGTGGGCAGCATCATCCATAGTGTGGCTGGAAATAATGATGGTGACCCCCTGCCGGGTCAAGTTAGTAAAATGCTCCCAGAAGGTAACCCTCAGCTCAGGGTCAAGGCCAACAGTAGGCTCATCAAGGAAAAGCAGGGGTGGGTTATGAACTATGGCGCAAGCCAGGCTGACCCTCTGTTTCATGCCGCCGCTTAATCTTAACACCGAGTCTTTTCGGCGCTGCCAGAGGTCAACCAGCTTGATAGCCTCTTCTACATGCTGGGCTCGCTGGTGCTTATCGCTTAGCTGATAGATGCGGGCGAAGAAGTCTACATTCTGGATAACTGATAGCTCAGCGTAGAGGGAATGGAGCTGTGGCATATAGCCAATGAGGTGGGCGGTCTTGCGGGAGGGGGTCTGTCCTAGTATGCGGACGCTGCCCGACTTTGGCTTTAAGAGGCCGACCAGCAGCCGAATAAGGGTGGTCTTGCCGGCACCATTTGGTCCCAGTAGTCCGAAGCTGATACTGTTGGGTACCTTTAGTGATAGCTCATCAATTGCCTTTAGGTTATTGTAGCTGAATGAAGCCTTATTTACCTCAACCGCTAGCCTGGCAAGTCTCCTCTTTACCATTGTCGCCAACAAGGATATAATGATATACCAGATTAGTCAAGCAGGTTTAATGATAGAGTCTGGGAGAATGCAAATTGAGACCAGAAGGCAGATAGCTAGCCTGACCGCTAATATCTTGAACCCCTTTTTGGTGAGTTTGGTTTTAATCCTTTTGCTTTCCTTTGAGTCAACGTCCAGCGTAGCTGATGCCCTCAAATGGTCGCTGATTTTAATTGCTGTTAGTATATTGCCGGTCTTTTCGGTTATGGTTTACCTGTATAGAAAGGGTAGGCTTGATGGTATCTTCACCCCTGTGCGTAAGCAGCGGACTAAGGTATATTTGCTGGCGATTGGTTGTGCGGTGGTGGGTGGTGTCATTATTACCTGTCTTGGGGCGCCGTTGGTGCTGAGGGCTACATTTGTGGCTTCACTTTCAGCGGTAATCGTGTATATGTTTGTAAATCTGTGGTGGAAGATAAGCCTTCATATCGCCTTTGTCGCGGCTTCAGTGACAGCGTTGATTATTTTATATGGCGCGATAGGGGCGATAAGCGTGGTTTTTCTGCCCCCGATAGTCTGGGCAAGGATAGAGGCGGGTCATCACTCAGTGGCTCAGGTGGCTACTGGTGCTGTCCTGGCGGCGGTAATTGTGGTGGTTGCCTTTTATCTTTTTGGTCTGTTCTAGGTGGTACTATCCAGGGGGTAGTGGCTGCCGAGCCAGGATTCGAACCTGGGCTAAGGGATCCAAAGTCCCCTGTGCTACCACTACACAACTCGGCATTGTATATAGTGCCGAAGGTCGGGCTCGAACCGACATGGGGGTTGCCCCCCAACAGTTTTTGAGACTGTCGCGTCTGCCACTTCCGCCACTTCGGCTCCTAACCAAAAACGCGAGCGGATGTGTTCTCTTATTTTATGCCAGTATTGGAGATGATGCAAGGGGAAATGGCGAACTTTGTTGGCGGCTTCAGCCTACCACATTTTTAATTATACCAAGTAACTCCAGCCCGTGTATAATCATGCTCACGGCAATAGCTGCCAGCAGCAGGCTGAATACCCTGGAGATTGCCTTGAGCCCGCCCTGCCCCAGAAAACGGACGACCTGTTCTTCCAGCAGGAAGATGACCCAGGCGATAAGCATATTCAAGGCAAAGGAGATAAGAACCATATAAAGGGGGAATTGCATTGCCAGAAGCAAGAGGGTGGTTATTGTCGCCGGGCCTACGGTGAGAGGGGTGCCAATAGGCACCATGGCGACCATTTCTTCCTTGATGACCTCTACCATCCGGCCGGTGGTCATGTATTTGATGGCAAATACCAGCAGTATTAGTCCGCCGGCAATGGCAAATGAGCCTACAGAAATGTTCATAACTTCTAGGATGAACTGCCCGAAAAAAAGGAATGCCAAGCCAACAACGGTGGCGGTTATGATGGCAACATGAATTACCCGGCGGCGCTTTGGCCTCGACATTCCTTCACTTAGAGAAATAACGAAGGGTAGATTGCCCAGAGCATCAATAACAATGAACAGGGGGACAAAGGTTAAGACGAAGTCGTGCCAATAGTTGCCCATTATATGCTTTATTCCCTCAGCCGCTTTTGCAGAATGAGTTTATCATCGCCCGGGGAATAGAAGTCGGGGATGCGGCTGATTACCTCATAACCATGACCCAGGTGAAAGCGTCTGGTCCTTTCGTATGCCGGCTGGGAAGATGTCTCAATGATTGCTAGCCTCCCCCCAGCTTCCCTGATTTGCTCCTCAGCATGAGCCAGTAGCGCCCCGCCTATGCCCCGGCTCTGCTTCTTGGCGGCTACTGCTATCCAGTAGATGTCCCAGGTACCTTCGGTCAGTGGAGCTAGCCCGTAGCAGATATAGCCGCTAATGGCTGAATCCAGTTCAGCGACAAAGACGTGGTAGCCTGAGCGGCGAGGGTCATGCAGGTAGCTATCAATGACCTCCTCGGCTACCACCACCTCAGCGGGCTTGAACTCGGGCGTACTGCGCAGTAGTTCCATCAGGGCTGGCTTGTCCCTTTTTGTCATCTGGCGTATCTTGATGGTCATGGTCTTCCTTCTCCAGCGCTAGTTGCACAATCTTCTCAATGAATTGGTGATAAGCCATGCCGGCGGCTTTAGCCTGGAGTACCGCTCCTGAGTCGGGGGAAATGTCGGGGTTGGGGTTGACCTCAATAATGTTAAGCTGTCCTTCCTTATCCCGCCGCATGTCTACTCTAGCATAGCCCCGGCAGCCGAGCCGGCGAAAGGCGGTGAGGGCGGTTAGGGCAATATGTTCTCGCTCACCGGTCTCAATCTCAGCGGGACAGACTACTTTTGAGCCCTGAAAGTAAAGGCTATCGGGCTGCCATTTGGCGGCAAAGGTGAGAACCTCAGGCACTCCGTGAGGTAGCGAGTAAATTATCTCCGAGATGGGAAGGACGGTGCAACTATTATTGCCCAGCACGGTAGCGTTAAACTCACGCCCGTTTATGAACTCTTCCACCAGGGCTTGCCCGCCATAGAAACGGCTTACGCTAGCAGCCTGTCTTTTAAGCGAGGCGAAATCATAGACCACGCTTTCTGCCGAAAGTCCGTGACTGGCGTCCTCTCCCCGGGGCTTGATAATACAGGGGTAATTCAGTCGGAAGCTGGATAGTGTCTCGGGCTTGAGCAGCTGGAAATCGGGGGTTTTGATTCCGGCGGCTCTTAAAATTAGCTTGGTCTTGGCTTTATCCAGAGCTAACTTAAGTGCCCCAGGGGGACAGCCAGTATAGGGTATCCCCAACGCTGATAAAGTCTCAGCTATCTCGGCTTCTGTTTCCGGGTAGCCGGCGAAGCCCTCAAAAAGGTTGAATGCCCAATCTGCTTCCAGTTCGCTGAGTCTTTTTCTTGCCCGGCTAAGAGGGGGCGCCAGCGGAACCCGAGCCGCCTCGTAGCCCAGTTTGAGCAGGGCGTGGTACACTGCTTCCACCGCCTCAAGCACGCCGGTTACCGCTGCCTGTTCACCCCGCCCGTCATAATGGCTGTAGAGGGGCTCGTTGTAGACGATGGCTACACGGGCACGCACTGCGAGTACCTCTTCAGCGCCGCATCGAGGACAGCATTTATCAGCTCTTTATAAGTCCAGCCTGATTTAGTGGCGATAATAACCAGGTCACTCTGGGCGCTCAGTCCGGGCAGAGGATTTATCTCCAGGAAGTACGGCACTCCCTCAGGGCTGACCCTGAAATCGAGCCGGGCAAAGTCCCGGCACCCCAGAGTTCCAAAAGCCTTGAGGCTGGAGAGGACTATCCTGGTCAAAACTTCATCCTCAAGCTGAGGGGGACATTCGTAGTCAACCAGGTTCAGGTAATCGCGTTTTACCTCAAGGGAGTAGATAAAGGGATTTTCCCTTCTTCTGGGGAGGAGACGCATCATGCCTATCACCCTGGGTGGGGAATTGCCGATGATGCCGACTGTAACCTCATCACCGGCGATAAATTGTTCAACCATCACTGGCTGGCGGTAACTGTCCAGGAGTCGGCTTACCTCCTCCTGCATCCGTCCCACGCTGTCCACCACTGAAGTCAGGCGTATGCCCTTGCTTGTGCCTTCATGGGTTGGTTTGATGATAGCCGGGAAGGGGAACTGGTCCCAGGGTATTTGACCTAGGTCTTCCTCATCAGTTATTACCTGCCACCTTGGGGTGTGAACACCCTCGACGGCTACCAGCTTTTTGGCTAGTGGTTTATCAAGGCAAATCGCCAGGCACTGAGCATCGGAGCCGGAATATGGTATCCTCAGCATCTCCAGGACACCGGGCACCTGGGCTTCCCGACCGCGATAATTACCCCGCCCCTCGGCGATATTAAAGACAATATCAACCTTCTCCCGGAG
The DNA here is from genome assembly GCA_964533385.1 of uncultured Dehalococcoidales bacterium. Lineage (GTDB taxonomy): Bacteria > Chloroflexota > Dehalococcoidia > Dehalococcoidales > BS750m-G39 > CAZHLO01. Next base: position 6,475 of record CAZHLO010000025.1, read on the forward strand.
GATATTTTCGAGGAATTCCCTGCCCCCACCCAGCATCACCACCGAGTATCCTCCAGCCTCAAGGGCGGCGGCAATAAGCTCTACCGTCTCTCTGGAGTCATACTCCTCAAGGGCATCCTCAGGGCTGGCTTCATCCAGGGGCACAGCGCCTTTAAGATCGTACGATAACCCTATCCGCATCCTTGGCTCCTTCTGGTTCCGATGGTAATTTCGGATATGCCTTGGCTTTGGGATTTCGGTAGTGGAAGAGGCGACCGCGATAGTTCCTCAGCAAGAGTTCCTCTTTAGTTTGCAACAGGACATAGTCTGGTTGCAAGGGAACCTTACCCCCACCCTGAGAAAGGTCGATGACAAAGGTGGGCACCGCCAGCCCTGAGGTATGACCGCGCATGCCCTCGATTATCTTTATACCTACTTCTACCGGGGTGCGCAGGTGCTCCGTCCCCTCCACCTCGTCACACTGGAAGAGGTAGTAGGGGCGTACCTTGATGCGGAGGAGGTCTTGACACAGCTTGGTCTGTATCTCCACGGTGTCATTTACACCACGAAGCAGGACAGATTGGTTGTTTACCGGAACACCGCTCCGCAGCAGCCTGTCACAGGCCGTTGCCGCTTCAGGAGTTATCTCGCTGGAGTGATTGAATTGCGTATTGAGCCATATGGGTCCATACCTGGAAAGCATATCGCACAATTCTTTATCTATACGCTGGGGCAAGACCACCGGGAATCTGGTGCCTATGCGTATGATTTCAACATGCGGTATGCTTCTGATTTTAGAGATAATACCCTCGAGGTGGTGTGTAGAAAGCGTCAGGGGGTCACCGCCGGAGATGATAATATCCCTGATGGCATGGTGCTGGCGTATATAGTCCAGCATGACTTCAACTTCCGCTGGAGTGCGCACCCACCCCCCATTTTGCCACTCCCTTTTTCGCGTGCAGTGACGGCAAAACATGGGGCAGATATCGGTAAGCACCACTAAGACCCGGTCGGGGTAGCGGTGAACCAGCCCCGGCACCACCGAGTCTCTCTTCTCTTCAAGGGGGTCTTCTGAGCCGATGCCAGCTAAGGCTACCTCATAAAACGAGGGTATCGCCTGTTTCCTGATTGGGTCTTCAGGGTCAGCGGGGTCAATCAGAGAAAGGTAATAGGGGGTTACCGAGAGCGGGTACTTGATGGTTACTATCTTGAGTTGTGCCTGCTCATCAAGGGTTAAGGGTATGAATTTAATTAACTGGTCAACCGTGGTAATTCGGTTGCGGAAATGCCACTTCCAGTCGTTCCAGAGGCTGTCGGGTATGTGCCCAAAGAACCTTCGTCTTTGGGCGCCAGTACTTGGAGGTTCTTCGTCGAGATTTCTGGCTATGGTTATCTTACTCGGAGGTTCTTCTTCAGCCTCGCTGTTGGGGCATTTTTCGATGGAATATTTTTCTGTCCCAGGGACAGATTGAATTTTAATTATTGAAGGTGCTTTCACCTTAGTTTTATCTCCTCTAAAATTAAAATTTTGGCAGCTCGGGATTGTTTACGAAGTTACATTTTTTGTTCCTGCCTCCCAAAAGAGTAATAAAATCCTTTTCTTAAAATAAAGTATACACATTCTGTGGTCATTGTCAAGCGGTTTTTGGTTCTTTTTATAATATGATAATGAGCCGCCGTTTTTAGATTTTTGTAAGAGCCGTCTGCTAGTGCCGAGGCCCAGAATCGAACTGGGGACACGCGGATTTTCAGTCCGCTGCTCTACCGACTGAGCTACCTCGGCATGGAGTTTATTGTAGTCATTAGCCATATCAGTGTCAAGCAATACAAAAAGAGATTATTTATTAACCTCACCCCCTCTTAACCCTAAAAAATCTGCGATTTTTCAGGGAACCCGCTTCTAATACCTTAAGGTGACCTCACCCCCTGTGTCCCCCTCTCCTTAAAAGGAGAGGGGGAGGAATAAAAAAGAGGGGGGCGAAACCCCCCTCTTAAAACTATTTTCCCCCTTCCCCTCAGGGGAAGGGGGATAAAGGGGGATAGGGTCAATGCCGTGCAGGCTGGCTATGGTGGGGATTATGGGGTGGT
>CAZHLO010000026.1:0-8359 GCA_964533385.1 uncultured Dehalococcoidales bacterium
AGGCACTCACCAATGTTGCTCGCCATGCCAATGCGACAAGAGTTGAAGTAAGCCTAATGGAAAGAGACGGCCAGCTAGTGCTGCAGGTCAGAGACAACGGCAAAGGGATTACGGAGAAGCAAATTGCCCATCCCAAGTCGTTTGGGCTAATCGGAATGCGCGAGCGTGTCCGCTCCTGGAATGGAAGCGTCAAAATTGAGGGCATTTCGGGTAAGGGGACCATAGTAACAGTAAGTATTCCCCTTAACCGAGAGGAGGAACTCGATGATAAGAATACTAGTCGCCGATGACCATGCCATTGTTCGTGATGGGCTGAAGCAGATTGTCAGCGATACCTCCGACATGGTTGTAGCTGCTGAAGCGAGCAATGGACGGGAAGCGCTGAATAAAGCATTGGAAGGTGACTATGACGTTGTCTTGTTAGACATTACCATGCCCGATAGAAGTGGGCTTGATATTCTAAAAGAAATCAAAAGCCAAAAGCCTGAGCTTCCCGTTCTGATATTAAGCATACATCCGGAAGAACAGTATGCGGTGAGAGCTTTAAAGGCCGGCGCCGCAGGATATTTGACTAAGGAAAGCGCTCCAGAGGAATTGATAAGGGCTATGCGAAGGGTGTCAGGTGGCGGTAAATATGTCACCTCGTCTCTCGCTGAAAAGCTGGCTTCTGTTTTGAAAACTGGCGCTGAAAAACCGCTTCACCAAGCTCTTTCCGACCGTGAGTATCAGATACTGTGTATGATAGCCTCTGGCAAGCGTGTCAAGCAGATTGCTAATGAACTATTGTTGAGTACAAAAACCATCAGCACCTATAGGTCTCGTATTCTGCGAAAAATGAATATGAATAATAATATAGAACTAACCCGCTACGCTATACAAAATCAACTGGTATCCTGAAAAGACGGCAGACAATGAAATAAGGTGCCCAGCACTTATGGCACCTTCAAGGAAAGTTAAGTCGCCGTAGTGATGACTTCTGCCTTCTAGTCCACCTAACCACCTAAGCTATCATCCCCATATCATCTTCATCTCCTCTGTAGGGCAAACGCTGACAAGATAATGCGCCAAAGTCCTACAAGAAGTTCAGTCTTTGGCTGGCAGATATTCTATTTTACGCTCGATAGCATATAGATAGTACATATGAGTAATGAAGTAATGAAAAGTCAGGGGGGACGCTGAGAGCGAGTTAAGCAAAGACACTTCTTTTTGTGGAACTACCTATCAGGAATAATAAGGAAGGAGCTATAAAATAAAGAGAATCCTGGTAGTTGAAGATGAGCCAGCCATCTGCGAACTTTGCCGGAGAGTCCTTACCACCGAAGGATTTGAGATAGATATTGCTGTCGATGGCAAGCTAGCCCAAGATATGTTAAAAGAAAAGGACTACGAGCTTTGCTTCATTGACATCAGGACACCGGTAATGAATGGTAAACAGCTCTATCAAGTCATCGTTGAGAAACATCAAAAGCTAGTTGGGAGTGTGATATTCACCACTGCAGATACGATGGATGAAGATATCAAGCATTTTCTGGGGTTAACGGGCAGACCGTTTTTGGCTAAACCATTCACGCCTGATGAGTTAAAGGCCATCGTCCGAGAAACCTTAAAACAAATAGCGAGATGACTGCAAAACAAACAAGAATAAGGTTGTTGGTGACAAGATGTGAGACATGTCAATCGGTCCTGAGCAGTTCGAAGGAGGCTTAGGTCATGCCGGTCATAATCAAAGGAGAGACCTATTATAGAACTTCAGAGGCCTGTCGAGTGGTGGGCATAAGCAGGTCTACCCTCTTGCGATGGCTTAAGGCTGGTATTCTTGACGATGTACCTCACAGGGATAGACGAGGATGGAGGCTGTTCACGGAGGCTGATATCAAGAGAGTTGATGAAGAGGCTTACAAGGTCAAGTAAAGCAATCACTTAAACTGAACCCCCAGTGGGGCTGAAACTATCAACATCATTTATCTCCTCTTTTAACTCATTACCTAGTATTACGCATGGAAAGGACGCTAGAAGCGGTTACACAAACTGACGAAATGTATGATAATACTCTTGACTATCGAGAGGGTTATGCTCGACTCGGGATCCCCATATTAATGCCTTTGCCGCGTGCTTAGAGCTTTCTGTCCCTTTTTAGGTGGAATAACACTGTACCAAGAGAGCTCTCAACCTAGCTCATGTGGAAGGTTGTCTACCCACACGGTTAGGCTTAGACACCCTTTTGCTTGGCAGGTGCATTATTAGGTAAGCACGTTGACGAAAAAGTGGTACACGTGATAGAATCCGCTCACTATATAGGAGAAACAAGAAAGGAAATAAGTGAGACTGGACATGCAGAGATAGAGAGGGGGCGAAAATACTAAATTGAAGTATGCCAAAAATATTATCACCGAGGACTTGATGCCACCCCAACCTGCTGAGGTTATCAAGTTGATGGAGGACCAGAGAAAAGCAGGGAGGACTATTGACCGGACTCTTTTACTGGGGATACAGGATTCGATACTTAAGGGTTCCTTTTTTGTCGGATGTGAATGGCTATGGGGCTTGACCGGTAACGGCCCTGTGACAATAGAGACGTCTCACAGCCACGATTTTGACGAAATTATAGGCTTTGCCGGATCCAACCATGACTCGCCACGAGAGCTGGGGGGAGAAATTGAGTTCTGGTTGGGAGATGAAAAGCACATCCTCACCAAGACCTGCTTAATCTTTATCCCGAGAGGTTTGAAACATTGCCCCCTCATTCTGCAGAAAATCGATACCCCCATCTTTATGTTTGAGGCGGCGAATAACAAGGTATATAGGAAGCTAGAATAGAAACCGGCCCCCTCAGGTTAATGCCTGAGTTTGAATGGTCCCTTCATGATAAATAAGGCAATTATTTATTGTGAAGTCATGCCACCATCAACAGGCATAATAAGGCCGGTGACAAAAGCGGCTGCGTCTGAACAGAGCCACATGACAGCCTCCGCCATATCTTCCGGCTCAGCTAGCCGCTTCATCGGGATATTGTCCAACATGTGTTCTTTTTCCTCCGGGCGAGCACTCGTAATATATTCGTGCAGGAGCGTGCGGCGGGTGGGACCCGGTAGTATTGTGTTCACCCGGATGCCCGAGGTAGCGCATTCCAGGGCAGCTGTTTTGGTAAGCCCGACTACGCCGATTTTGCTGGCAACATAGGCACCAAAGCCTGGCACCGGTTTCAGTGCCCCCACAGAAGACGTATTGACAATTACTCCGTAATTCTGCTTGAGCATCTGCCGTATCTCATACTTCATGCAAAGCCAGACGCCTTTCAGATTAATATCTATGATGCGGTCCCAGATCTCCTCCGGGCAGTCAACAATGTTGACCACAGGCACGCGCTTGTCATCAGGGCCGATGCCGGCATTGTTAAAAGCGTAATCCAATCGCCCGTAGGTCCGGACACATCTATCAATCATGGCCTCAACCTCTACTGCTTTGGAGACATCACATTTGATAAAGGTAGCTTCACCCCCGGCTTCTTTAATGAGGCGTACCGTCTCTTCGCCGCCTTTTATATTCAAATCGGTGGCCACGATAACCTTGGCCCCCTCACGAGCGAAAAACTGGGCGGTCACCTTCCCAATTCCTGAAGCTCCTCCCGTAACTAAGGCAACTCTATTCTGAAATCTTTTGGCCATATTCTGTCGCCTTTCTCCCTCTTCGGGTTTTCGATTCATAATAAGCAGGTCATCCCAACAGGGCCACTTCTTTCAACAGCCCCTAAAAATATTGTTTTGACATCCCGACGATAAAATGGAAAATGGGCTTATCTATTCTTCTGATAGTTAACGGGCTGTGCTCTATTCCGGCCGGGATAAAGGCGATAAAGCTTCTATCTATGATGTTCTGTTTACCGTCTATCCAGAATTCGATTTCGCCGCCCAGGTCGTAGGGATCATCAGGGTCAGTGCCAACATAGGCGATAGCTTCATCGTATTCATGCCTATGCGGTTTTACCGTGCCCTCGTCGTATTTGGACTCCGGCCATCTCCCTGGCCAGAACCAGGCTGTTTCCACAACGAAGGCACCTTTAATAACTTCACTATCAAGTGAAATTAAACGCCTCCCTTCTTTTTCCGTAAATACTGGAGTCCAGGGTGCTTCAGTTATGTTTTGTTTTAGCTTGGTGACAATGTATTTCTCGTCCCAATTAGCCATTTCTGTTTCTCCTTTCCAAAACGTTCAACTCCATAAAGGAGATACTTTTGGTTACGGATAATTTTACACCCTTAGTTGCTTTACGACAATACTGATTGCCCATTTCGGGGCATTTCGCCAGAGGTACCATCCTAATGCTCCGGACCGATATTGCACAAAACTGACTTTTGTTCAATTTTTCCATATCCAACAAAAATACAAATTGAAATATTTCAAGAAATGGCTATAATCTCAGTGACCCCCCGTCCGAAGACGAGAGAAATAAAAAATCAAGAAGCCTCCCGACCTGAGGAGCTGGAGCTTAGGTTTCCTGAGTACCTGGTTATCCCGCTCGGGAGTTTCCGAGTGCTGGTCCATCCCGCAGCTAGCTTAAGCCTGAGACCTTGGCGAAAAATCGGTGAAATGATAGGCCTGTTGCCGGGCGAAGTAGATGTGTGGAAAGTTCCCGGCATAATCACTTCATACGGTTCCAAACGGAAGAACAAGAAGGAGGAACTGTACCGGCAGACGTTCTTTGCCTACATGGAGGCAATCGGGGAGCGTAGGAAGAAAGAGAAGAAGGGGAAGAGGGGATTGCTCGTAGAGACAGCTGAAATACTTGAAAAGGAATATGGCTGGGAAGATTTACCTGATTCCTATACGGTCAGGCGATACCTTGACCGGGCGCAAAAAATATGGCATATTTCGACATACTAGGTAATTCTATAAGTAAGTAATTATATGCCTAAGTAAGTTTATAAGGAGGCAACTATGGCAGAACTATCGCAAAATTCACGCGCAAAAGTTAAGCAAATTGTTAAGCAAAATTCGGTGGGGAGGTCGGCGGGGACGAGAATTACGCTCAAAAATAACTGGCAGCGGAGGGATTTGAACCCACGACCAAAGGCTTATGAGTCCTCTGCTCTACCACTGAGCTACGCTGCCGTAGGCAGAATATAGCACGCCTTGTTGGCTAGTGTCAATTCCACCTTTTTATAATGTGTACCGCCGTAGCCTTAAAGGTGGCGTAAACCCTCTTATTAACCGTCAGGCTCAGGTCTTCCGCCGACCTCTTGGTTACGACGACAAAAAGGGGAAAGCCACAATCCACTTCAACTCTGACTAGCACCCCCACGGAGAATAGTCTGGCTATCCTGCCAGCAAAGGTGTTACGGGCACTGCTGGTGTCTTTATGCAGGGCTAAGGTTATATCTTCAGGTCGGATGAGGGCGTGGACTTCTTCGCCTAGGCTGTAGTCTGAGATTGCCTGGATAAGATTGCCGCCGATATCAATGCTGACCAGCTCATTATCTCTATTTACTATTACCCCCCTCAGGATATTGTCAACACCAACAAATTCGGCGACCTCCTTATTTTGGGGGGTGCTAAATATATCGCTAGGAGTGCCTATCTGAAGTATTTCGCCGTTCATTATTACCCCTATCCTGCTGGCGAGACGCTGACCTTGCGACATATTGTGGGTTGCCATCACCACCGTTGTTTTTTGGTCACTGATGATGTGCGCCAGCACCTCCTCTATTTTTGAGGTGGAGATAGGGTCAAGGTTAGCCGTAGGCTCATCAAGGAAGAGCACCTCGGGCTCAACCGCCAGCGCCCGGGCGATGGCTACCCGTTGTGTTTCACCCCCGGAGAGGGTTCGAGCGTTCCGGCTTGAGTATTCAGCCATGCCCGCTAGTTCTAATACCTGGCTTACCCTCTGGTGGATGATAGCCTCCTTTTCCCGCCTCCATTTCAGTCCGCAGGCTATATTGTCATAGACGCTCATGTTAAACACTGTTGGCTTCTGGAGGACAAACGACATGCGCCGGCGTGCTTGTAGTCGGAGGCTTTTGTTGTTGGTTACATCCACGCTGTCAAAATAGATACTCCCTGAGGCGGGCACTTCCAGCAGGTCGAGGAGGCGAAGCAGTGTGGTCTTGCCGGCGCCGGTGGGTCCAATGACGGCAAAGACCTCGCCGCGCTTGATATTCAGGTTTACATTCTTCAGGATGTATTGCCCGGCGTATTTTTGCCCGATGTTGACTGTTTTTATTGAAGCCATGGTCATCTCTGCTGAATTCTATTTAGCACTAGGTTTATTATCAGGGCAATGAGTATAAGGATTATGCCCAGGGCGATGGCTAGCTCGATATCACCTTTAGATGTCTCCAGTGAGATGGCGGTGGTAAAGACCCTGGTGAACCCCCTGATATTGCCACCGACCATGAGGGCTAAGCCGACCTCGGAGATAGCTCGACCAAAAGCCAGCAAAATCGCAGCCATAACGGCAAATCTGGCTTCTTTGAGGACAACCGCCACTGTCTGGAAGTCACTGGCGCCGAGGGAACGCGCCGTTTCGGGTATCGCCTTGTCTACTCCGCTGAGAGCCGAAATGGTCAGCCCAAGCAGCACTGGTGTGATCAGTATCATCTGCCCGATAACCATCACCGTGGGGGTGAAGAGTAGATTAAGCCCACCCAGTGGTCCGGCTCTGGAGAAGAGCAGAAAAACAAAGAGGCCAACGACAACAGTGGGTATGCTATAGAAGGTCTGGATAAGATTTATTAAAGTCCTTTTACCAGTGAAGCGTTTGAAGTGGATGAGACTGCCCAGTGGTAAGCAGATTACCGAGGCAAGGAGAGTGGCGGTCACTGAGATTGCCAGTGACCGCGCAGCAATCTCCATAACCTCAGGGTCGAGGGTGATGATGAGTTCTAGAGCCTTAACTAGACCCTGCCATATCTCGGACATTCGTCTTCAGCCATATACCGAAAATTTTCTACTGTGTTGGTTCAGCACCGGCACAGGGAATAAATAGCTGCATGCCATACTCTTCGACGCCATAATCGCCGATAAGTTCCTGTATTTCAGGCGAGGTGAGGAAAGCTATCAGGTTGTTAGCCATTTCAGTGTTGGTTTTGGGGTTACTTTCCGGGCTTATGGCAATAACCGAATAGACATTGAGCAGTATGGCTCCCTGCTGTACTATGGGCACCAGCTCCAGCTTGCTCTTATAGGACACATAAGTGCCCATATCAGTCAGAGTGTAAGCCTGCATCTCGCTGGCCATCTGCAGGGTGGGGCCCATGCCCTTCCCCGCCTCTACGTACCAATCTCCGGAGTTCCTCACCACTTCGTAGTCATAGCCGGCGGCTGCCCAGATTGCCTTTTCCTTACTGTGTGTTCCCGAGTCGTCCCCGCGGGAAATAAATTTACTGCTTGCCGTCTCATAAAGTGTCCGGAAGGCATCCTCGGGGCTCATGTCTTTGATGCCAGCCGGGTCGTTGGCTGGACCAACGATAAGAAAATAGTTGTAGGCGAAGGGGACGCGCTCTACGCCGTAGCCTTCGGCGATGAACTTTTCCTCGTTGGGTTTGTCATGGACAGTGATGACATCCACATCTCCCCTCCTGCCGTATTCCAGGGCAATGCCACTGCCGGCGTATAGTATGTCAAGCTCCACCCCATATTTCTCTTCAAACATTGGTTCCAGGTAGCCCCAGAGGCCGGTGTCATAAAGGCTGGTGGTGGTGGCCACTCTTAACCTTGGCTGGGGTGGCAGTGGTTCTGCCCCTTGCGCGGCACAGCCGATAATGCTGGTTAGCAGGCTGAGGATTACCAAGCTGGCTAATATGGGGATTATTAAGTTTCTTTTCATACGCTCCTTTTAAGTGTGTTTATAGATTTAAAGCACAATTAAAAAGCACCTCAAAAGGAGGTGCTCTACATGCTCTTAGCCCTGGCATGAGCGCTCTCCTTTCCAAACACGGGAGGCACCGCCGTTTCCAGCGATACCCTATCGGCCAGTCTCCATATTACCTTCAGGAGAACAGGCTCGGAGAGGATATTTGGTTTTTAATTTACATTATATTATCACCTCTGCTAAAAATTAGCAACCCTTCTTGACGCTAAGTAAGCCCTCTGCTAAAATCCACATATCCCTCTTTTTAGCTGATTATTAATCCTCAAAATTCACTTAGGAGGTCTATTATGGCTATTGATTATGAGAAGGAAGGTAGAGTTGCCATCTTTACCATCAATCGCCCTGAGGCAATGAATGCACTGAATGTTGAGGCGGTACGAGAGCTTCACGAGGCAATGTTAGACTTCAGGGATGACCCTGAACTATGGGTCGGTATTATTACTGGCGCTGGGGAGCGGGCTTTTTGCGCTGGCGCCGATATAAAGGACTGGC